>JASEHH010000242.1 GCA_030017685.1 Thermodesulfobacteriota bacterium
TGGGGATGAGTATGAAGAAGACGGAGGAGAAGGCGACCTGGGCAAAGAAAGAGAGAACGAAATCACGGGTCAATATCTTCCGGGCTGTCATATCGAAAAATCCACTTTTTTTATTCTATCTTATTGGATAGAAAGCCCCGTGTAAAGAGGGATTACACACACATGAATAACCGTCACCCAATTGATCGAGGACTTTTGGAATATCCTCTCCGGGTGATCAAGTTCATCCGCCTACGCAGGAGACCACGGCCTTGGCCGTTGAGGAATACGTGATTCTGGAGGCAACAATCACGGCAATGAATCTAACATGCTTCGGCGGATTTCGCAGTGCGGCGGATGACCCACCGAAGCCTCGGCGTAGGTGGGTATGTTTTTTGGGGACCACGGGTTTGCTCGTGGGGCTCCATATTGACAGCGGGTCGATTTCTATTGATAATTCAGTGGAGTTTAAAAAAACAATGGATTGGAAGGAGGCTCATTCATGGCAAATCCGGAGAAGGTGATCTTAAAAATTATCTCAGTAAAGGGAACCTGTGCAGCCGGACATCAGGCGGGCCAGGAATTTAATCTGAGCAAAGACTTTGTCCTGGGCGTATCCGGAGATCCTCGGGCCATCTGTCCTTCTGCATTTAATGCCATCTTTCCCTCATGGCGGGTGTTGCGGCACGGAGGGGAATTCCCATGGGAAGAGGACCGGGACAAAACCACTATTGCTTGCCCCGATCCAATCAATCCTGTGGTCATGGAGCTCCGGAGAGTTAAAGAATAGAGAGCATTGGAGATAGGTTCAATTTTATCATTTTTCGATGGTGTGGAGTGAGAACCTGTCCCCGATTGACCTAAAGAATTTGACACAGCGATTCGGCTAAATTAAACTTCCCATCTATACTGTGGAAAAGGAGGTATTGAGACGATGAAATATACCACCCTTCTATTCGATGTCAAAAATCATGTGGCTCACATCACCCTTAACCGGCCGGAAGCGCTCAATGCGATCAACTTAGAGTGGTCCAGAGATCTGATGTATGCCATCTTGCAATGCGATGAGGATCCTGCAGTCAGGGCAGTCATGATCAGTGGTGTGGGAAACCATTTCTGTGCCGGCGGGGATCTCAAGGCTTTCACCTCACAGGGCAAGGACCTACCTTTTCATATCAAGGAGGTGACCACCTTTCTCCATGCCGCCATCTCCCGGATGACACGCATGGATGCGCCCGTGATTGCCGCGGTCAACGGCTATGCAGTGGGGGCTGGAATGAGCCTTGCCCTTGCCTGCGACATTGTTCTGGCCGCCCGGTCCGCACGTTTCAGCGTGGCCTATACACGCGTGGGGCTGACGCCCGACGGAAGCATGTCCTACTTCCTGCCCCGCACCGTCGGTCTCAAAAGAGCTCTTGAGTTGACATTGACTAACCGGATGATCACCGCCGAGGAAGCGTTTGCATTAGGGATCGTCAGTCAGGTTGTTCCGGATGAAGAATTGCTCGCCCAGGCAAACCAGTTGGCCATGCAGCTTGCCTCAGGTCCTTCGAAATCGTTCGGAGCCGCAAAACGGCTGATGCAAACCGGATGGAATGAGACCATCGAGACACAGATGGAGTATGAAAGCCAGACGATTGCGAGGATCACCCGTACCCCGGACACTCAGGAGGGCATTACCGCCTTCGTCGAAAAGAGAACACCGAAATATAAAGGAGAATAACCCAAGGGGAAAGCACCAAATCCCTGCCTTCGCCGAAGCGGCTTCGCGCAGGCAGGCCAAATTCCAATAACCAAATAAACTCCCCAGCCTGCCGGCAGGCAGGAATGACCAAAATTCAAATTCGAAACGAAATCGTTTTGATCATTGGGTATTGGTGTTTGGAATTTATTTGGGATTTGTAATTTGGAAATTGGGATTTAAATAGAGTCTGTTTATAAACTAACGGTTCCAATAAAAGTCGTCATTCCGGCGAAAGCCGGAATCCAGTTCTTTCAAGACCTTCTGGATGCCGGATCAAGTCCGGCATGACGGGAAAAGTGCATTTATAAACAGACTCTAAATAGATTCTCTTGAACTCCACGGGGATAAATTTTAGAATGATGCCAACCGAATCAAAGAGTGAGGTCTTGACATGCAAAAAGAGGTCATCAAAGCGAACATCGTCGTCTTCATCGCCAGTTTCTGCACCCTGGTCATCGAGCTGGTGG
>JASEHH010000243.1 GCA_030017685.1 Thermodesulfobacteriota bacterium
GCTTTTTTGAAGTCTTCCAGCCAGGGGTAGAGGAAAGCTTCCCCCTCCGTTTTTGTTTCAACAGTCGCAGGTTTTTCTTCTGTAACGGGTTCCTCTTTTTCGAATAAGGGGATGTCCGGTTCAATCCGGCGGACATCCTCCATTCGATCATCCGTAGGATAATCGAGATGAAGCTCTTCTTCCTCGGGACTTCCCTCGTCCATAAGAGCCCGAATCACTTCCTGGGCGCGATCTTCCTCCGTCACAATTTCAAATCTCTCTTCTTTTCCTTTCTCCTCCTCCTGTTGTTGTCTACCCTTTTCAAAGAAAGTCAGAGCTAACTCTTCTTCGGAGCTTTTTATTTCTTCATCTGACGTTAAGGGGAGCTCCTCTGCCCCAGGCGGTGAGATTTCTACCGAAGCCCTTTCCGTTACTTCTCTTTCCGGCTTCTCTTCAATCCCTTCAGGGATAAGAGAGATTTGAGGCTCAAAGGTGGGAAGAACCTCTTCGGATATTTCGGCCAAAGGAAGGGTTCCACTTTTTTTTCCGGTTTCAGCTATCTTCACCTCCACCCATTCCCTCTTCTGCCTCTTATCCATTGCCGGGAGTAGATTCCCTGAAGCGTTCTTAAAAGCGATGGAAATTTTTTGCACAGGAAGTTCCCCTTCAAAAATGGCCTTTAAAGGAGAGCATTCATTGGGAGGAAGGGGATTGATGGGGAGAGGGATTTCTTCGAAGGTGATCAACTCTCCATATTCGTCGAAGAGTTGGATCAGAGCCCAGACATCGTGAAGTTCTTCGTTGGAGATGTTTTGAATCCTCCCGAATACCTGCCATGCCCCTCCGGGAGACTTCCGGAGGTTGGATGATTCCAATCCCAACCGGCAGGTTCCTGCCGTCATGAATTCAAGGAAAACGGGAGAGAGATTCCTCTTCCTTTCCACTGAGACAGAGGCCCCGGATGATTTAAAAGCAATCGCTAACATTTCCGCCTTTTTAAATGGGAGATCTTTTTTAATGACAATGGGACAGCGATCAGCGATCTTTCTCATCAGGGGCAGGGGTATTCCATAATTTTCTGAGACCTCTCCGCAGAAACGGGCCTTCTCTTCTTCAGTGTTCCCTCCGATTCGATGGAGGATGACCCGATACTTTTCATCTTCCATATGAAATTGAACCATCATGCCTTTTCTGTCAGTATTCAGTTTAATGTTAGAAGCGGTCCCGGATTCTTATAAAAAGGTAGGGGCAATCCAGAACATCTTACAATATTCCCCACCCCTGCCATCCCCAAAAACAATTCTATTCTTAACAATTTTTTAAAAAAGTTCAAGAGATTTTTTCTGTTTCTAAAAAAGGGGGGTCTTAAACAACACGGGATGGCAAATAGGATGGGCTGGGATTGTTGATGATCCAGGGATCATCTTTTCATTTACCAATCTCCTTTAACAAATTGATCAATCTGTCAAATTCCTTCTCGTCGATATGGAGGAACTGCAAACCGTAACGATACTCTCCGTAGCTCTCTTTTGCCGCCAGGTCAGACCAAACTATTTTGGCAACAGCTTTGATCGTGTTAAATTCCAATCCCTGAACATAAAGGATTTCGATTTTTAATACAGCTCCCATCTCTATCCGTTGAGGCAGGTAGACCAGCAATCCCCCTTCGCTCACATTGGCAATCATTCCGCCATAAGTCCCTTTGTCATCGATCCGGGCATAGTCGAGGGGAAATTCGGCGGTATATCTTGGATACCGTCTCTTCTCGACGGCAAGAACCCCCATCTTCCTCTCTGTAGTCGTTTGGTTATTCATATCCAATTTCATTATAATTAAAATATATGCATTTTTAATGCCATTCTCTTGATATCAACAATTTGAAGTTGAGTTGGCTAATTTCTTGCCACATGAACGATCATTTTTGGTCAAAGTTGATTAAATCACCAACCCGCAAAAATAATACCAATTTCAAAATATTTGAATGATTCTTCTTAAATAATTATGAAGTATGGATTGTGGAAATGAATATAACTTTAAAAATAAGGGGTTAGCCACTTTTGGACGGTTGAATACATTTTTTAGCTTCTATGAAATATTTTCACTGTTTGATCCACTCCTGCTTTGCTTTATAGATCTCTGCTTCTTCAGGTATCTTCTTTTCAAGCATTGTCTTGGCTTCTTCAAGTTGGTTTTTAT
>JASEHH010000244.1 GCA_030017685.1 Thermodesulfobacteriota bacterium
ATATTAGGCGGGAACCACCCTGCTATCTTTGGCACCTCTTAGACTGTCGCTAACACGAGCGCCGGACCCGGGGAGATAACCCAACATTAGGTCTCATTCTGTGCACGGACAAGAACGATGCCGTTGTCCACTACACTCTCGGCCCGGACCAGGCAAAGAAAATCTTTGCCAGTCGATATAAACTATACCTGCCAACGGAGGGAGAACTTCAGGCAGAGCTTCGACGTGAACTCAGACTTTTAAAAAGGGATTTCGACGACCAATCCTAAAAATGCGACCGCCCTGACTACCCTTTCGGGAGAGCCCCTTGGGCTCTTATTATCAGGGCGGAACCTTTACACTTGAAAATAATGTGTCAGGTTAGAAATTAAATGTCAAGAGAATGTTTTTGGACCAAAATCAATATGAACTCCGATTACCTGGAAGAGAAAGATGATAGAGATCGTAACCCTTCTTAAATCTCGCAGCCCTAATCTCCCTGGGGTCCTCCGCAGAGTGATCGAAGATGAAGGATTCTCCCGTTTTTGGGCAATCGGTGACGTAAAGATTTTATATACTTTGCTTCTGGGACTACTCTGCTCGATCCGTTGTCCTGGCCGGGTAATTGTGCAGACCTACGATTTAGCTCGTGCACTTCGAGACGCGGGAGTACCTGTAATCGGTGGTTTTCACTCTCCCATGGAGAAGGAATGTCTGGACTTCTTGTTACGCGGCAAACAACCCGTTGTCGTGTGTCCCGCCCGAAGCATCACCAACATGCGTATACCTTCGGCATGGCGAAAAGCTTGTGCCGAGGGAAGGCTTCTCATTCTGTCGCCGTTCGCTCCAAAACATAAAAGAATTTCGGCTATGCTTGCTGAAAAGAGAAACAAATTCGTCTCCTTTTTGGCGGATCAGTTTTTCGTTCCCTATGCCACTCCTGGAAGTAAGACAGAACAGCTTTGCCTAAACGTGCTAAGTGCAGGGAAGCAGGTTTACACGTTTGAATCGGAAAAAGAAAGTATCATCGTTAGAGCGGGCGCTATGCCGGTTACAGTGGACCGCCTCGTTTCCCAATTAACGGAGAAATTGTCAAAGCCAATCGAAAGAAATAAGCGATCTGTTTAAAAAGAGGCGCTGGCCTACAACAACCTTGATATTGCCTGGCCCGAGATTTGCCGCCTGGTATCGCGGAGAGATGGCCTAAAGGATACACAGGGAAAACTGTCTTTTTGAAAACCTTATTAAGAAATGGAGGTAAATGGGGTCGAATCTTTATTCTTGACTTTGCCATAGCAAAGGGCAGAGCGCATGGCGTAACCTTAGAACAAACATCTGACCTTTCGTCTTCGTTTCCTATCCATCGATCCTTATTATTAGTTGCCATTTTCCTCTAATTCGATTCTCCCCTGCCTCCTCGGTCACAGAATTGCTGTTCAGAAACCCGATCAGAAACCCGGATATTGCCATGTGATAGCATTCTATGCTATCATTTAGGCAATGAAGGCAAAGCACCGCCGCACGCTCGAAGCCATCTTCTCGACGCCCACCCGTGGAGGCATAGTGTTCTCGGACGTCGAGGCACTGATTCGCGCCCTTGGCGGAGAAGTCCGCGAAGGGGAGGGATCGCGGGTTGTCTTTGAGCTGAAAGGCAGCCGGATGTATTTGCATCGCCCCCATCCGGGGAAAGAGGCGAGAAAGTATCAGGTTGAAGAACTGCGGGAGTGGTTCAATAGGCAGGAGGTTCGATCATGATAAATGTGATGACATACAAAGGCTACAAAGCCCGCATCGAGTTTGATCCGCGTGACAACATCTTTATAGGGCGGGTTTTGGGAATTGAGGACGGTATCAGTTTTCATGGCGAGACAGTCGCAGCTCTCAAAGAGCGTTTCGCCGCCGCCATAAACCACTACCTTGCCGACTGCAAGGCAATGGGCCGCAAGCCGGAAAAACAGGCGTCGGGCAAACTCATGCTTCGCATCGCGCCGGAGATACATTCCGAGGCGCTTGTGATGGCCCGTGCATCGGGCAAGAGCCTGAATCAGTGGGCAGCTGAAGTGCTCGCCAAGGCAGCGCATTCGACGCGGTAAATTTCCTTCAGTAGGTTAAGAAGTGACTTTTGGGCGTTGAATTACACCCACCTTGGACACAGTGGACACAGCTTAATATAAATG
>JASEHH010000245.1 GCA_030017685.1 Thermodesulfobacteriota bacterium
TGTTCGACCCGATCACCCCCACCATCTTCCCCTTATCCACACGGAGGCTCAGGTCGTTGATCGCCAGAGCATTCTCATAAAAGACTAATAGGTTCTTAACTTCTAACATCTAAAATTCCATTCCCCCCATCCCCGCACCACGTCGGGTGTGGGACAGGTCTACCCTCTACCTCAAAAGACTGTGTCGTAATGTCATTCTGAGGCGTTAGCCGAAGAATCTCTTGTTTTCAACCTGGCGTAATTATTAGATTCTTCGCTTCGCTCAGAATGACAATTATGGTTTTTCCATCCATTGCGACACAGCCCTCAAAGGGGAGAGGGGGATTAGTGGGATTACTCCGTCTCTGAGCCTAAATAGGCCTTCTTCACTTCTTCGCTCTCCATCACCTCTTTGGGAGGGCCTTCGGCAATCTTCTTGCCATAATTGAGGACGATGACCCGGTTTGAAATCCTGAAAAGTTCTCTTAACCGGTGCTCGATCATGATGATCGTCAAGTTCTCGGACATCAGTTTTTCGATGATCGGAAGCATGCTTGCCACCTCTGCCATGCTGAGCCCGGAGAAGAGTTCATCGAGGATGATCAATTCCGGTCTTAGGGCCAGGCAGAGAGCCAACTCCATTCTCTTCAGATAGCCATGGGGAAGCACGCTCGCCACTTTGAATGGCACGAAGGAATCCCGCTCAAAACCGACCTCCTCCAGAAGGTCGATGGCAATCGCATCCCGGTCCCCATATTTCCCGCCCGCCAGTCTCTTAACCCTGGGTGAAAAAAGTGGAATGATGAGGTTCTTAAAGGCGGGGAGCTGATAAAAAGGTTTCACCATCTGAAAGGCCCTTGCAATTCCAAGATCGGCTATCCTGTGGGGCATCATCCCTGTGATATCTTTCCCCTGATAAAAAACTTTACCCGCATCGGGTTTGACAAATCCTGTGATCAGATTGACCAGGGTCGTCTTTCCGGAGCCATTGGGACCGATGACTCCAAGGATTTCGCCTTTTTTCAGATCAAAACTGACCGTATCAACAGCCCTCACCCCTCCGAACTGTTTGGTCAGGCTGGTAACCTTAAGAAAAGGAACCTCTTCTTTCATTTCTCGACCTTCACCCATCGTTCAAACTGGTGATACTTTCTCTGGAAATAGTGGAAGATGCCTTCCGGCAGGGCAACCGTGAAGATGACCAAGAAGAGACCGTAAAAGACGATCCTCAATCCCCCCACGCCACGAAGCGCTTCCGAGAGTGGAACCAGGATAAAAGCACCCAGCATCGGCCCTGCAAATGTTCCCATCCCGCCCACCACGGCTGAGGCAATGGGCAGAATGGAATAGTCCATTTCAAAAACAGGCATTCCCACAAACATATAGACGTGGGTCATTAAAGCGCCGGCAAAGGCTCCGACCGCACCTGCCATAAATAAAGCCTGCGCCTTATACCAGTAGATGTTGATCCCACTCCTCATCACAGAGCGATCGTTGTCGCGGATGCCTCTGAGCACAAGACCATAATCGGTGTTGATCAACCTACGAAAGAAAAAGAGAACAGCCAGAACCGCAATGAGGCTCAGGTACAATTCAAACCGGGTGCTCGGAAGGCCGGCGAGACCGCTTAATCCCTCTGTTCCTCCGAAAATCTTCGTAGCCTCGATGATCCTCACCAACATCAAGGGGAGGGCCAGTGTGACCATGGCAAAATAGATCCCGCGCAACCTCAGAACAGGAAGGAGCAGAAGGGTGCAGACGACTCCTCCTCCCACAGTGGCGATGGGGATGGTGAATAGAGGCGATAATTTAAAATAATGATTTAATATACCGGTAATATAAGCCCCGACTCCGAAAAAGAGGGCTTGTCCCAGCGAGACCATTCCGGCCGCGGTTAAAAGATCCCAACTGAGGGCGAGCAGAGCGAAGACAGCGGTTGAGATCAATACCTTCTGCCAGTAGACTCCAACCAGAAGAGTTACCAGAAATAAAACCAGAATGGGAATGGCCCGTGGCACGAAGAGATAGAGCATCTCCCGGTAGGAGAACAAGGCGTAGATATCCTCTGTCCTCGCCTTAATCCCCCGATCAATTCTCTCTTTACGGTATTCCATAAAAACCCTAAAAGGATGTGAATGAATTTAGCCTATTGAAATATTCC
>JASEHH010000100.1 GCA_030017685.1 Thermodesulfobacteriota bacterium
GGAAGAACGAGCCTCAGCTTAAATTATTTACCCATAAATTTGTCGTGCACCCTTTAACAACTATTGGGTTGATTTTGTGACGTTGCTTTGGTATATCTTTATCTATCCACAGAGAGGAGGGGACTATGCTATCCAAGGAAACACTTCATAAAGAAATAGATGCCTTGCCGGAGGAGTTTGCGGAAGAGATTTATGACTTTGTAAACTTCCTTAAAAGCAAGCGCATCAAAGAGAGCACGGAAGCAACCTTGCTTAGCGAATCTTCATTGCGCAAAGATTGGCTATCTGCCGAAGAGGATGAAGCGTGGCAAGATTTATAAAAGGAGATGTTATTGTAGTGCCGTTTCCCTTCTCTGACTTGAGTAAGGCCAAAAGACGACCGGCCCTTGTTGTTGCAGATCTCGAAGGCGATGACCTCATCCTATGCCAGATGACCAGTCAGAGCGTATTAGATTCCTATTCGATTCCTCTCGACGAAGAACACTTTGAATCAGGCAGTTTAAACAGGAAGAGCAATATCCGTCCGAATCGGCTCTTCACTGCCGACAACAAAATCATACTTTACAAGGCCGGGCATCTCAAGAAAGAAAAAATCAATGAAACAATAGAAAAGATCATCAATATCTTGCGTAAGTGAAAATGGATGGTCTGGGACCTGAGAAAGTGGACTATTATGAGAGCCAGAGAAAGGGAGAGTCGATCCATTCTCCGGAGACCTGTCTTCCCGGAAGCGGCTGGGAGTTTCATGAGACAGGGGCTGCGGTTATTCCAGTAGGTGGCGCCTCTTATATGAAGGTAAATCGGGCTTTTATGGTTAAGCCAGGGATGAAGGAGCTTGTCTATTTCTGGTTTCCACAGCGGGGTCGAATCCTGACGAATGCCTATCAACTGAAGATATATGCCTTCTGGGATGCCTTGAACAGGCGGAGAACAGATGGCGCACTGGTTCGGATCATCACACTTTTATATCCGGACGAAAAATTGGAGGATGCGGAGGCAAGGCTTCAGGGATTTACGAGGGAAATTGTGCCGGTACTTGAGGAGTTTTTGCCGGAGTGAGTTTTATAGGATTCAAGGATTCGAGGGGTCAAGGATTCGAGTGAAGGATAAGACAATTACTAAATCTTTAAAATACAGACGCTTGAACCCTTGAATCCTTGATCCCTTGAACCCGTTAATATCAAGAGGATTCAAGGGAGCGAATTGATATCCAACTCATTTCGTGCTATTCTATCGAGCGAAAAATAGGAGGTAATGTTATGTCAACGGTGATGGAAAAAGAGGAAGCCCACAAACTCATCGATCAGATGCCCCCAAACGCCACCTGGGATGATCTGATGCGCGAAATATATGTACGCGAGGCGATTGAACGTGGGTTGGCCGACAGCAGGACAGGCCGCACCAAAGATGTGAAAGAGGTTCGGACAAAATACGGCTTGGCGGAATGAAGGTTCATTGGACAGATACAGCGGAGGGCCATCTCGACGCCCTCTACGCTTATATTGCTCGGGATTCACCCGAGTATGCCAAGCGCATGGTGGATCGGCTTACCCGAAGATCTCAGCAGATTGCCAACTTCCCATTCTCAGGCCGTAGAGTTCCTGAATACGATATTGACCAGATTCGAGAGGTAATCGAAGGTCCCTACCGCATCATCTACCACATTAAACCGGATCAGATTGATGTCCTGGCCGTCATTCACGGGGCAATGGATGTCCTTCGTTCGTCAGAAGAAGAGGATGACCAAGCCTAACTGTCAAGGGACAAAAGAGCTCGTCTATTAATGGTTCCCTCAGCGAGGCCGGATTCTAACGAATGCGTATCAACTGAAGATCTATGCGTTCTGGGATGCCTTGACCAGGCGGAGAACAGATGGCGCACTGGTTCGGATCATCACACTTTTATATCCGGACGAAAAATTGGAGGATGCGGAGGCAAGGCTTCAGGGATTTACGAGGGAAATTGTGCCGGTACTTGAGGAGTTTTTGCCGGAGTGAGTTTTATAGGATTCAAGGATTCGAGGGGTCAAGGATTCGAGTGAAGGATAAGATAAGAGGATTCAAGTGAAGGGAAGGATAAGAGGGTTCAAGGGTTCGAGTGAATGATAAGACAATTACTAAATCTTTAGAATACAAACGCTTGAACCCTTGAATCCTTGATTCCTTGAACCCATTAATATCAAGAGGGGTCAGGGATTCAAGGGACACGAAGTGATGAAGGAAGTGAATAATACTACTACGTTAAGTTAAAAATGAAAACCCAATGTTTTCAAATGCTTCTGTATTTCAGCGAAATTTACCAATGCTTCGAACCCAATTCCAAGCATGTAATATGGATGGAATCGTAAAAAGTCGTCATTCCCGTGAAAACGGGAATCCAGAGAATTCTAACTATCTAAAAATACTGGATTCCTGCTTGCGCAGGAATGACTGATATTGGGATTTTCAGACTTTTTACGAAACCATCAATATTGCTGAAGGATATGGGAGAAAGACAACTCCTGAATATATTCAATATTTATATATCGCTTATGGTTCACACTGTGAGTTAGAAACTCAAATCTTACTGTGTGGTGATTTAGATTACATTGAGGGTGAAAAGTTAAAGATACTTCAAAATGATATTGGAGAGGTTGAAAGGATGCTCAAGGCACTTATAAAATCCTTGGAAACCAAACGCTTGAACCCTTGAGTCCTCGAACCCCAGAATCCTTGAACCCTTATTTTTTACGGCTATGATTTTTCTCGCCACTCTTCTCTTTTCCGTCTTCATCACCATTGCCCTGGTCCCCATCTTCACGAGGGTGGCCCTGAGGATCGGCCTGGTCGATGTGCCTGACGAGAGAAAGGTCCACATTCTTCCCGTGCCCAGGAGCGGAGGCATTGCCATTGCTGTGGGAACCCTGGCCCCGATCCTCCTCCTGATCCACGACACCGATTTCATAAAGTGGTATCTGGTCGGAGGGGGTATTATCATCCTAACCGGTCTCGTCGATGACTTCAGGGGGCTCAATGCCTAGACCAAGTTTTCTGCCCAGGTCGTAGCCGCGTTGATCTTGATCTTTCCGGGTGAGGTCCGGATCGAGGACCTCGGGATGCTCCTTCCGGACGGCTTTCTCCTCCCGGCGTGGGTATCGATCCCCTTGACCCTCCTGGCCATTGTGGGCGTGACCAATGCGATCAATCTCTCCGACGGCCTGGACGGGCTTGCCGGAGGGATATGCCTTCTCACTTTCTCCTGTATCGCTTACCTCGCCTACCTCACGGAGAACCATCTCCTTGCCCTCCTCTCGGTGGCCATGGCGGGTGCCATATTCGGATTTCTCCGCTTCAATACCTACCCCGCCTCGGTCTTCATGGGAGACACGGGAAGCCAGTTCCTCGGCTTTTCGGCAATCGTCTTCTCCCTCAATCTTACCCAGAGCGAGCCCTGCCTGAGCCCCCTTCTTCCCCTCATCATCCTCGGTTTTCCAGTCCTCGACACCATCACGGTGATGGCCAGAGGGAAGACGGTTTCCCAGCTCAAAAAAGAGATCGAGAAAAAACTCTCCCCTTTTGTGCCGGATATCACCCTCTCCCTCGAGGTCAGGCAGGTCAACAGCATGCTCATCTACGTGATCGGCCGCGTCAATAATCCAGGCCGATTCCCTCTGAATGTGAATGTGAATGTCCTTCAGGCCCTGTCCATGTCTGGCGGTCTCACCCCTTATGCCAAAAGGGACAAGATCAAGATATTCCGCCAGGAGGGAGAGAAGACCCACCTCTTTCATTTCCACTACGACAGCGTGGTAGAGGGCAAGAACTTAGAGCAGAACATCATACTGATACGGGGTGATGTGATCGTGGTGCCCTGATTCCTCCGGATGAATAGCAAAGATCATGAGAAGACCCTGTTGCCCGGTCTCTGCCTTCCCTGCCTTTCCGGCGTTCGCGCTTCCTATTCTCCTCTGCCTCCTCCTCATGCCGGGAGAGGCCGGGGCCGATGAATTCAAGCTCATCCCGTCCGTGAATCTCAAGGGAGAGTATAACGACAACCTCTTCTTCACGGAGAAGAGGAAGAGGGATGATTTTGTCACCACCCTTTCCCCGGGTCTGGAGCTAATCAATAGGACGGAGAGACTGGATGTAAGCCTCCTTGCCCGTGCGAGCGGACTCCTCTATGCGGATAACCATGACCTGAACGGGATCGACCAGTATTACCGGGGGAAGCTCCGTTATTCCCTCCATCCGAAATGGAGCCTTTCGGGAGAGACTGGGTTTACAAGGGACTCCACCCCGGACCGGGATATCGAGGCCACGGGTCTGGTCAACAAAGCCATCCGGCGTTACAAATATATCTTCACGGGAGGACTGGAACATCGCTTAACCGAGAAGACAACAGCAGATCTCTCGTATTCCTACGAAAAGCATGATTACGAGAGGGACCCCGAATTTGTCGACATCGATTCTCATGGAGTAAACCTGGGGCTTAACCACGACCTGAGCAAGCACTTTTCCAACACCATAGGCCGGGTGAATCTTGGCTACTTCCGTTACGAATTTGGTGATTCCAAAACAGATTATTTTTATTCTACGATCGGAATGAAGAGGGCCCTAAGCGAAAAGTGGGCTTTCCTGATCGATGCGGGAGGGAGCTACACGCATTCGAGGTTTGAGGTCGACAGGCTCTATCCCATCACCCCCTTCCTGTCCGTGGTGGTCAGGGATGAGGAGACGGAGAAGGGGGCAGGATGGGTGGGCCAGGCTACCCTCTCCTACAAGGGGGAGCGGACAGTGAAGGGTGAGAGGACCAAGGCCGATTTAACTTTCCAGCACAGGCTGCTGCCGTCCTACGGAAGGGTAGGCGTGACGAAGAGGACGGCCCTGACGCTCGAGGCGCTGCACCACTTCACCTATGAACTTTCGGGGAGGCTTTCGGCCGGCTATTTCCTCAACAAATCGAGAAGGGGAGAGTTTTCAAACGAGGCGATCGACGAAGCGACCTTCCGGGTCAATCCCAGAGTCCGGTACGAATTTTCAAAAGACCTGGCCCTCGAGGCCTCCTATCATTTCACCTTTCTGAGAGACAGGCAGGAGAGGTCGGAGGCAAAGAGGAACCTTTTCATGATCCATCTTATCATCCAGTATCCTTTATTTGAGTGAGGTGGTTTTATGGAGCAGGATGTCAAGACCCTGAGAGACTTTAGGGAAATCCTGAAGAGGAGAAGATGGAGTCTCATCCTCCCGGCATTGATCGTCTTCATCATAGGGGCGATGATTGCCTTTGCCCTTCCGCCGAATTACCGCTCCACGGCCACCATCCTGGTCGAAGAGCAGGAGATCCCGAAGGAATATGTGATGTCCATGGTGACGAGTTATGCGGAGCAGCGCATCCAGAGTATCAATCAGCGAATCATGAGCGCTTCGAGGCTCCTTGAGATCATCAATCGTTTCAATCTCTATCCTGACCTTCGGGAGAGATGGACGGTCGAGGAGATTATCGAGAAGATGCGAAAGGATATAAGGTTTGAGACCATCAGCGCAGAGGTCGTTGACCGCCGCACAGGAAGGCCGACCGCGACGACCATTGCCTTCACTGTTTCGTATGAGGGTAAGATTCCGAGCACGGTTCAGCAGGTCGCCAATGTCCTGGCCTCCTTCTATCTGGAAGAGAACCTTCGGGTAAGGGAGGAGAAGACGGCGGGGGCCTCCAAATTCATCGAGGAAGAGATGAAAGAGGCCCAGGCGAGCCTGGCAGGGCTGGATGCCAGGATAGCGGCCTACAAGCAGAAGCATCTCAACGCCCTTCCGGAACTGACCCAGATGAACCTCCAGGAGCTCGACCGGGTGGAGCGGAGTGTCGAGCAGATGGAGATTCAACTACGCAGTTTGAGAGAGAGGGAGGGCTTCCTCCAGACCCAGCTCGCCAGCGTTCCCCCGGACTTCTCCAACCCGGACAAGGAGCGGCTCAAGGAGCTCAAGGTCAAGCTGGTCTTCCTCACGAACCGTTACTCCGAAATGTATCCCGATGTGATCAAGACCAGGGCGGAGATCGAGGAGCTGGAGAAGAAGCTCCAGGTCACAGGCATTGGGCCAATCGGCAATCAACCCGATAATCCAGCCTACATCAACCTTGCCTCGCAACTGACGAGCACGCAGTCGGAAATCGATTCTCTCCGGAAGCAGATCGCGGCGTTTCAAAAGAAAAGGGATGAATACCGGCGCCGCATCCAGAACTCTCCGCGTGTGGAAGAGGGATACAGGGCCCTGGTCGCGGAGCGGAATAACCAGCAGGCAAAATTTGATGATCTGATGAAGAAGCACATGGAGACAAAGGTCGCCAGCGGGCTGGAGAAGGGGCAGATGGGAGAGCGCTTCACCCTGATCGACCCGCCGAGAATGCCCGAGAAGCCGGTCAGCCCGAATATCCTGGCCATCCTGCTGATCGGTTTGATCCTCGGGATCGGGAGCGGCATCGGGACAGCGTCCCTCAAGGAATACCATGATCAGTCGGTGAGAAATCCGGAGGACCTCGCCCGGGCAACAGGGTTTACGGTCCTGGCCGGCATACCCGAGATTCTGACCTCCCAGGATATTGCGCGGAAGAAAAGGAGGCAGATGAGCCTGGTCCTCTTCGTCTGTTTGGCCATCCTGGGGGGCCTTCTCCTATTCCATTTCCTGATCATGGACCTCGAGGTCTTCTGGGCGAGGCTGTTGCGGCGGTTTGTCTTTTAATCAGAGAACGATTTGAACATAGGGGCCTTAAAGTCAGATCTCATCATGACACTCGCGGATCATCTCTGTAAGGAGCGAAAAGGGCATGGAGAAACTTCGCAAGGCACTTGAGAAAGTAAAGCAGGAGAAGGCAGGGGAGAAAGGGGAAATGGACAGAAAGGATGCCCAGGCCTTTGGGACTCCGGAAGATAAATCAGGGCGTCTCTCACCGGTCTATTCCAGGTCTCAATCCTACGAGCTGGACCCCAAGGCATTGGCCGACCACCGCCTGGTCTGTTTCTCTTCAGAATCTTTTGAAATTGAATTCTACAAGATACTCAGGACTCAAGTGCTGCAGCGGACCCGTCCCAATCAGTGGAACACCATCATGGTCACAAGCGCCCTGCCCGGAGAGGGAAAGACCCTCACGGCAATCAACCTGGCGCTCACGTTTGCCAAGGAGTTTAACCACACGGTTCTTCTCGTGGACTGCGACTTCAGGCAGCAACAGGTTCACAAGGCGATGGGGATCCCCAGTGAACTGGGGTTGATCGATGCCCTCATGGAGGGTCGTCCTCTCCAGGAGCTGATCATCTGGCCAGGCATTGAGAGGCTCACGATTATCTCCGGAGGCCGGACCATCACCGACACATCCGAAGTCTTGAACTCTGCGAAGATGGGAACACTGGTGAGCGAGATCAAATCCCGCTACCATGACCGATATATCTTCTTCGATGTCCCGCCGGTCCTGAGTGTTGCCGATGCAGTGGCTTTCGCCCCTCTGGTGGATGCCATCCTGATGGTGGTGTGGGCGGAGAAAACCTCGCTGCAGGACATTAAGAGGGCGGTGGAGCTGATCCCCAAGGAGAAATTCCTCGGTTTTGTTCTCAACAGGCAAAGCGTCTCTCCCAGTGCTTACTCCGGAGCCTACTATCGGAGAGTCTCTTAAACCGATAACCCCATATGTACGAACACTTCTACGGATTTAAAAAAAAGCCATTCCAGCTTCTTCCGAACGCTGACTTCCTCTTCCGGAGCAAGAAGCATGATATTGCCCTCACCTACCTTGAATACGGCATCTACGAACGAGCAGGCTTCATCGTGATCACCGGTGAGGTCGGAACCGGAAAGACGACCCTGATCAACTACCTGCTCCGCACACTCAAGCAGGACCTTTCGATTATCTACCTCTCCCAGACCTGTCTTAATCCGGAGGAGTTCCTCAGGATCCTATGCCAGGAATCCTCCTTGCCCCACGAAGGAAAAGGCAAGTCAGAGATGATCGAGTTGTTCGGAAGGTTCCTGGTGGAGCAATTCCAGAAGGGCCGCTATGCTATCCTCATCCTGGATGAGGCTCAAAACTTGCCTCTGGAGACACTCGAAGAGATCCGGATGCTCTCGAATCTCGATGCAGGAAACGAAACCCTTCTCCAGATCATTCTGGTGGGACAGTCTACACTGCGGGACAAGTTGCGCTGGGAAGGCCTCCGCCAGCTCGCCCAGCGGGTGGAGATAAACTACCATCTGGAGCTTCTCGATCAGGATGAAACCAGAAATTATATCCGCCATCGAATCGAGAAGGCAGAAGGGCCCGGCCCTGACCTCTTTGATGGTGAGGCGATCGAAGAGATTTACAACTACTCCAAGGGAATACCGCGGCTGATCAATGCCGTCTGCCACATGTGCCTGGTCTACGGGATGGCAGATGAGCTGAAGAAGATTGACCGGGCCCTGGTGGTCAATGTTTTGAAGGACCGATCTCAATGGGATCTACTGCCGGTGGATCAGGAGTCTTCGGAAAGGGAGGTCCCTCGCCCTCTCCCTTTGTTTCAGGACACGGTGAAAATAGAGGGGATTCTAAGAGACCTCGATTCAAAACTTGGCCTCTTTGTTGGGATTGCCGAATCATCCAGGGTGGCCCTTGAGAAGGTTGTGTCACGCCTTCCTGAAAGAGGGATTCAAAAGGAGAGCATAAATCTAAAAGAAGCAGAGGCAGCCTTAAAGAAGCAATGGGATGTTTTTCTTCGCCGGCTTGGCCGCATAGAGGAGATCCTTGCCATAGGGGTGGAGAATCAGAAACAGCTCATTAGCCTACTCTCTTTGCAGAGAAGTAGGGTCCCGGAAAAAAAGAGAGAGGGGGGCGTGTCCCTCAAAGTGTCCCTCGCAGTGGGAGCAGGGGTTGTTATTCTGCTTGGCCTGATCATTCTCCAATTCTTTATCAACGTAGATCTGTATGCGTTTTGGGCCAAACTGATCGGAAACATCCGGTTTTTTTAAATCGTGAATCCCCTCCTTCTCAACCGGCTAAGCTCTGCCAGACCTAACAGCCCTGGACCAATCAAAAGCATCGAAGAAGGTATAGGGACGGGACGGCATTGGGGGACGAAGTTAAGTTGTTTAAAAAATGTCCAGTGGGACGTGGACCAAAGAGTAAAAATTAAAAACATTCACACAATCACAAATGTTCCATACTGAACAAAATGGTCATCAAAGGCAAAGGCGGTATTAATCTCAAGGCGCTCCATCAAAGCAAAGGATGTGCAATCCGTAAAACTAAAACCTTTGTCTTCGTATTGGCGAAATATTCCCCAAGCTCTCGCCTCATCTTCTCCGGTTATTCGAACCAAAGCCGAAACTTCTTGATTCCATAACTTTTGGCCAAATGGAACTGCAATGGTTGATCCTAATCTTGTTTTGAGCAATGTTTTAATATTCCGTCAAGGACATAATTACTCGTCACAAGGGGGCGGTCGAGAATTTGGATCTTGGCTACAGCAACCGCATGATCCCGGTCATTTTTATCGATAATTGCGTATCAGGCACTCGTATCTACGAATGAATTAAGTCATGTGTCCCCAGAATTAGAAGAAGCTGTAATGATGTAAAGTATGTCTTGAGATTTAGTTAAAACTAAGCTATACTGCATATTATGAAACCGGACATTGTGAGTGCCCTTCAAATACGGGAGCTTTTTCATCTGGAGTTTTTGCGTTGGTTTTCCCGACGGATAAAGCCTGAATTTTATGCCGTAAAAGGCGGGACAAACTTAAGGTTTTTCTTTCAAAGTTTCCGCTATTCAGAGGATATGGACATCGATGTTCAGAGAGTCCCCATCGAGACACTTCAAACGGTTGTTCTGGACACGTTGGGTGCTCGCCCATTTGTCGAGAACCTGCGAGGGTTCGGGATTCAGAGGATTGTTGTGCCGGATATGCTTAAAGCCAAGCAGACACAAACGACTCAGCGTTTTAAAATCCATTTGATTACCATTGCCGGAGAGGATTTGTTTACCAAAGTCGAATTCTCCCACCGCGGTTTTAAAGGAGACATCGTGGTTCAGGCTGTCCGCGCCCCGATCTTACGGGCCTATAAATTGGCGCCCTTACTGGTTCCTCATTATGACATCACCGCCGCTGTTACCCAGAAAATTGATGCCTTGGCGACACGAACAGTTATTCAAGCGCGGGATATTTTTGATCTTTTTGTTTTAAGTACGCAGGTGGAGTCTTCGAAAATTTCCAAAATCAGGCCCGAGGCCAAGAAGCTCAAGAAGGCTCATCAAAATATTTTTGCGATCGAATTTGAACAGTTTCGCGATACGGTCCTCGCGTATCTGGCGCCGGAAGACCAGGCGGTTTATGCTTCAGCTGCCGTCTGGGATGAAGTCAAATTGAAAACAGCGAACTTCTTGGAGGAGTTTCAAGAATGACCAGGAAGCCTGAGCGTAATATTTTGGTCTATATCAAACAGCTCCAGAGACCGATTTTTACAACTCATGAATTAATCAGTTTGTCCGGCAAATCCGCCTCAGCGGTTACCCAGGCACTCAACTATCTCGTCAAACAGGGTCTCCTTATCAAAGTCTACCGGGGGGTCTGGGTCGAAGCCGATCAAAAAATAAGCCCTTATAGTTTGGCGCCTTTTTTGAAACCCAAAAATAGAGTTTATGTTTCTTTTTTAAGCGCGCTCCATCTTTATGGCATCGTGGAACAGATCCCGCAGGTGATTACACTGGCTTCAACCGCCCATTCGGCTTCATTACGGACAGCGTTAGGGGTATTTCATCTTCATCGGATTGCCCCGGATTTTTTTGCTGGATTTGATTGGTATCGCGGGGAAGGAAATTTTCTCATTGCTGAACCCGAGAAGGCCTTGGTGGACTGTTTGTATCTTTCAGCCCATAAGAAGCGCCAATATGGTTTTTTCCCGGAATTGAGGTTGGTGGGGGCTTTGAATTTCACCAAAGTTAATGACTGGGTCAAAAGGATCCCGAGCCCTCGGATTCGGTTGGTTGTTAAGAAGAAATTGGAAGGGATCAAACAACAATATAAGGGATGACATAAAAATAGGGACGGTGCTGTGTTCCGGGAGTTCGGGACTGTCCCGGTTCTCAGTGAAGGGTTGGAGGGTTACATCTTCATGTGTCAAGAGATATCCAAATAGCTCATAGCTGATAGCTCAGAGGTTATAGGTCTCAGGTTCCAGGTTGCAAGCTGCAAGTCACATGTCGCAAGTTACAGGTTCCAGGCCGTATGTCACAGGCTTCAAGTTAAGTGAAAGCAGACAACTTCTAACAGCGAGTTATATTGATGTGCCTCGTGAAGGATTCTAATATTTTCATCGAAGGGAAACTCTCAGAAGAGAGTAGGGGAGTGAGCTTTGGTACGCCGGACTGATAAATGGGGTTATGACTCGTCGCTATGGTTCAATCCGTATTTTTCCAGCCGGTATCGCATGGATCGGAAATTGATATGGAGCAATTCGGCCGCCTTCTTTTTAATCCCTTTTGTCCGGTCGAGGGCCTTAAGCAGAAGTGTCCTTTCAACATCCTCCACGATCTTTTCAAGGTCAACCCCTTCGC
>JASEHH010000246.1 GCA_030017685.1 Thermodesulfobacteriota bacterium
ACAAAATTGACAAAGGGGAGGGAAAAGGGGTCAAGGCGCACGGTCAATTAGTACTGGTAAGCTGAACACATTACTATGCTTACACCTCCAGCCTATCGAAGTGGTGGTCTACCACCGACCTTCAGAGGGATTGCTCCCTGGGAGATCTCATCTTGGGGTGGGCTTCCCGCTTAGATGCCTTCAGCGGTTATCCCGACCGGACACAGCTACCCAGCATTGCCACTGGCATGACAACTGGAACACTGGAGGTCCGTCCATCCCGGTCCTCTCGTACTAAGGACAGCCCCCCTCAAATCTCCTGCGCCTACAGCAGATAGGGACCGAACTGTCTCACGACGTTCTGAACCCAACTCACGTACCGCTTTAATCGGCGAACAGCCGAACCCTTGGGACCTACTTCAGCCCCAGGATGCGATGAGTCGACATCGAGGTGCCAAACCGCGTCGTCGATGTGAACTCTTGGACGCGATAAGCCTGTTATCCCCGGCGTACCTTTTATCCGTTGAGCGATGGCCCTTCCACTCAGTGCCACCGGATCACTAAGCCCTACTTTCGTATCTGCTCGGCTCGTCAGCCTCACAGTTAAGCCTCCTTATGCCTTTGCACTCAGCGGCTGGTTTCCGTCCAGCCTGAGGAGACCTTTGGACGCCTCCGTTACTCTTTGGGAGGCGACCGCCCCAGTCAAACTACCCACCAGACAGTGTCCCCCACCCGGATGACGGGTGCAGGTTAGAGTCCCAGCAAAACAAGGGTGGTATTTCAAGGACGACTCCATAAGGACTAGCGTCCCTATTTCATAGTCTCCCACCTATCCTACACATGCCTTGCCAAAACTCACTGCCAAGTTATAGTAAAGGTGCACGGGGTCTTTCCGTCTAGCTGCAGGTAACCGGCGTCTTCACCGGTATCTCAAGTTCGCCGAGCCCCTCGCCGAGACAGCGCCCAGATCGTTACGCCATTCGTGCAGGTCGGAACTTACCCGACAAGGAATTTCGCTACCTTAGGACCGTTATAGTTACGGCCGCCGTTTACCGGGGCTTCAATTCAAGGCTTCTCCTTGCGGATGACCTCTCCTATTAACCTTCCGGCACCGGGCAGGAGTCAGAGCCTATACTTCCTTTTGCAAGTTTGCAGGCTCCTGTGTTTTTGGTAAACAGTCGCTTGGGCCTCTTTAGTGTCTCCTGTTGCCAGGAACCCCTTATCCCTAAGTTACGGGGCTATTTTGCCGAGTTCCTTAGCGAGAGTTCTCTCGTCCGCCTTGGTATCTTCTACCCACCTACCAGTGTCGGTTTGCGGTACGGTCATTGCTGTGACTCCCTACGAGGTTTTTCTCGTCAGCGTGGAATCCCCTGAGTTCACCCTTACGGGTTTGCACATCACGCCTCAGCCTTAATGACAGACGGATTTGCCTATCTGTCAGCCTAAACGCTTGTACCTGAACCATCACCAGGCTCAGAGTATCCTCCTGCGTCCCCCCTTCGGTCAAACGTCACAGAAATGGTGCAGGAATATTAACCTGCTGTCCATCGACTACGCTTCTCAGCCTCGCCTTAGGACCGACTAACCCTGGGCGGATTTCCCTTCCCCAGGAAACCTTAGGTTTACGGCGGGCTGACTTCTCATCAGCCTTTACGCTACTTATGCCAGCATTGTCTCTTCTGCCCCCTCCAGCAAGTCTCACAACTCACCTTCACAGGTCCGCAGAATGCTCCCCTACCAATCCGCCAAAGGCGGATTCCGTAGCTTCGGTGTAGTGCTTGAGCCCCGTTACATTTTCGGCGCAGTGCCACTTAACCAGTGAGCTGTTACGCTTTCTTTAAATGATGGCTGCTTCTAAGCCAACATCCTGGCTGTCTGAGCAATACCACATCCTTTACCACTTAGCACTATCTTGGGGACCTTAGCTGACGGTCTGGGCTGTTTCCCTTTTGACCACGGATCTTAGCACCCGTAGTCTCACTCCAGAGGAACATCTTCAGGGTATTCGTGGTTTGGTTGGGTTTGGTACCACCTACGTGGCCCTAGCCCATTCAGTGCCCTACCCCCCTGAGACTACCTCCAGGCTGTACCTAAATACATTTCGGGGAGAACCAGCTATCACCAGGTTTGATTGGC
>JASEHH010000247.1 GCA_030017685.1 Thermodesulfobacteriota bacterium
CCAATGTACGCTGATTTCGGATATATGGAAGAGGGAAAATTAGGGAAACCCTACGACCTGAAACTGATGGTCCGGTTGGGGGCCTTTCTCAGACGTTACTGGGTTCTGATGAGCCTCTCTCTTTTCTTCGTCCTGGTCATGGCTGTCCTTGACCTGGTCATTCCCTATCTGACCAAGGAGGCGATTGACCATTACATCGTCACATCTGCGAGGGAGGTGATTCTCCGCAGGGACGGGTCGCCGGAAGAGAGGCGACTCCTCAAGGAATTTGAAAAGGATCTCATCCCCATGAAAAAGGAAGGGAGATTTCTCCTCCCGCCGGATGCCTTAAGTTCCATGGAACGCAGAGAGGCGGCCCTCTTTCAGAAGGCCGGCCTGCTCTCGGAAAATCGATATTACCTCTTTATGCCCCAAAAGCCGGAAGAGGAGACCCTGCTCAAAAAATATCCCTCCTCTTTTGAAAGGAGCGGCCCTTACTGTTTCATCTCTTTAGACCGGATAAAAGACTTAGAAAGAGAGGATCGCCTCAGCCTGAGAAGGGGGGATATAGAGGGGGTCCTTCACCTCGCCCTCCTCGTTGTCTTTATCCTGGCCATCCATTTCGGTTTGAATTTTGTTCAGGTCTATACGATGGAGGTGGCGGGCCAAAAGATGATGCATGACCTCCGGATGAAGGTTTTCTCCCATCTCCAGAATCTTCCGGTCTCATTCTTTGACAGGAATCCTGTGGGAAGGCTGGTCACACGCCTCACCAATGATATTCAGAATGTCCATGAAATGTTCACCTCTGTTCTCATCAACCTTTTCAGGGATGTCATCCTCCTGATCGGAATCGTTATCATCCTTCTTCACCTCCATCGGGAGATGGCCCTGATCTCCTTTTCGGTCATTCCCCTGATCTTTGTCACCACCCTCTTCTTCAGCCGCCGGGCCAGGGATGCGTTTCGTGAGATCCGTTTTAAGATCGCCCAGATGAACAGTTTTCTCCAGGAGAATTTCGCAGGGATTCAGGTGGTTCAACTCTTCAGGAGGGAAGAAGAGAATAGGAAGCGATTCGAGAAGATCAATGAGGCCCATTATTCGGCCAATATGAGACAGATCTCCATCTATGCCTTCTTTGTTCCATTTGTCGAAATTCTTAGCTCCGGAGCCATTGGGCTGCTCATCTGGTATGGAGGAGGCAAGGTGATCCAGGAGGCCATCAGCCTCGGCGTTCTTGTCGCCTTTCTCTCTTATATCCGGATGTTCTTTCAGCCCATCCGGGACCTTTCGGAAAAGTATAATATCCTGCAATCAGCCATGGCCTCGCTGGAGAGAATTTTCGGGTTACTCGACCAGGAGAAAAAGATTCATCCGCCTCTTTCACCGGTCAGAGGAACGATCAAGGGGAATATCGAATTTCAACAGGTCTCCTTCTCATATAATGGAAAGGACCGGGTCCTCAACGAAGTTTCCTTTTCCGTGCGCGAGGGAGAGACAATCGCTATTGTGGGAGCCACCGGTGCTGGAAAGACATCGCTTCTCTCTCTTTTCGAACGGTTTTACGAACTGGAAGAAGGGAAGATTCTGCTTGACGGGATCGATATTCGAGAGAGAGATATCTCCGATCTCCGGTCACAGATCGGTCTGGTGATGCAGGACACGTTTCTCTTTGCAGGGGATATTGAGGAGAATATCAGGCTGGGAGACCAGAGGGCAGATGGAGCAAGGGTAAAGGAAGCGGCCCGGGTAGTGAATGCGGATAAGTTTATTCAGCGATTGGCCAATCAATATCAAACCAGGGTAGGAGAGGGAGGAGAAGTTTTATCCGCCGGCCAAAGACAGCTCCTGGCCTTTGCAAGAGCCCTCTATGCCAATCCGAAAATCCTCATCCTCGACGAGGCGACCTCCCATGTCGATCCGGAAACAGAGCGATTCATCCAGGAAGGACTGACACGGTTACTCAAAGGGAGAACGGCCATTGTCATTGCTCATCGCCTCTCAACCATCCAGCATGCCGATCGGATTGTGGTTCTTCATAAAGGAAGGGTTCGGGAGATCGGCACCCATTCTGAGTTGATGGCAAAGAAGGGCCTCTACTGCCGACTTTATCAACTCCAATATGGAAG
>JASEHH010000248.1 GCA_030017685.1 Thermodesulfobacteriota bacterium
GTCAATCCCAGATCCTCTCTTAATACTTCAAGAAGGGTCTTGTGGATTTCCGTGAGAACCTCGTATTCTTCGCCGTTGACATTGAGCTTAAGAATGCGTTTCATAAGATATTCCTTTCAAATAGTTCGGAGTCGATTCATTCTTGATGGTCTCGTAAAAAGTCTGAAAAAGAGATTTTTGTCATTCCTGCGCAAGCAGGAATCCAGTATTTTCATGTAGTTAGGATTCTCTGGATTCCCGTTCCCCGATTGATACCTTCGAGGACAAGTTTCACGGGAATGACGACTTTTTACGATTCCTTCATTCTTAATCTCCGAACTCTGAACTCCGAACTACGAACTGATTTTTTCCAACCCTTGCCTCAACAGAATCCCTGCCATCTTTCTCTTATAAGCAGGAGAGTAAATGGAGGTTCGCATAGGTGAGATCTCCTTCACGGCCTGGGTTGAGACCTTTTCAATCAGCCCATCTTCGAGTGTCGCTCCCTTGAGCATCTTCTCCGCTTCCGGAGTTTCCACCGGTCCGGGGCCAACCGCACTGAAGACGAAATTTGCTTTCTTAATCCACTCCTTTTCATCTCTCTCAATATGGAGAGCCAGAGAGACAATGGGAAATTCAAGAGATTCCCTCAGCCTCCATTTCAGGTAGAGGGTTTTGCCTGAAGTGGGAGGGAGAAGAATCTCTTTTAGAATCTCCCCCTTTTTAAGAGAGAGGGGTTTTTTACCGTTATGGGTGTAGAGTTTTTTGAGAGGCAGAGAGCGTTCTCCTTCCGGTCCTAAGATCTTAATCTGGGCATCCAGAGCGATGAGCACAGGAGCCAGATCACCGCAGTAAGCGGAATGGCATTCTTTCGATTTTGGTACGACATAACAGAGCTTACCTCCTGTTTTGAAACAGGATGGCCTCACTCCCCTCCAGAAGAACGATTGATTATAAAGCCGGCAGCGATTTCCCTGGCAGAGGTTTCCGCCTATGGTCCCCATTGATTGATGAGCATAAGCTCCCACTTCTCTTGCGGCCTGAGAGAGAACAGGGTATCTCTCTTTGATCACAGGTGAAGAGGCAATATCATGGAGGGTCGAGAGGGTTCCAATCCTCAATCCGTCTTTCCCGTCGGTTATATGGTCAAGTTTCGGGATCGCCTTAAGATTGACAACCTGCTTGGGCTGAATCACCCTGTGTTTCATATTGACCAGAAGGTCTGTTCCTCCAGCGAGGAGCACAGAACCTTTATCCACAAGCATTTTAGAAGCCTCTTTAAGTGTCTTTGGCTCAACATATTCAAATCGAGGAAGCCGCATTTTTTACTCCTTTTTCACCTCCCAATCTCTTTTTCCGTATGGGGATAGAAAAGGGGGATGTGGATATGAAGATCATTTTCTAAATAATAAAGAATCATAATGAAGAGATCGTTTCTTTGTCAAGGAAAGCTGCGAAAAGCAAATGGAGGGAATTTTAAATCGGGTTTACAAATAATCTTCCTCTCCCCTGGGAGGCTGTGTCGTAATAGGGGGAAATGGCCCAAGATGTCATGCTTCTGAACTTGTTTCAGCATCTAATAGAGTCAAATGCTTACGAGACCCTGAACCAACCCGTGAAACAAGTTCAGGGCATGGTTCAGAAGGGTGACAAAAAGGGGTTTACGACACAGCCTCTGGTAGGAGAGGGGAGGGATGAGGGGGAAACAGGCACGGTTACCTTATCGTCGATTTCAGCACATCGTTGGGGCTGAAACCACTCCCTTGAACCACTTTCCCTATGGCCGCATCCACACCGAAGAGTTCTGATATCTTCATGGCCCCTTTCAACTGGCCCGTGGTCCATCCCAGAGAGATCTTTGTGGCGGGGTGAATGATCTCTTTTCCGGGCTCATAAATCTCGAGGGTATCCCCGATCCTGAGGCCGGAAAGTTTGCCTGCATTGACAAAAAGATTCTCTCCTTCAATCTTTGCAATCGTGGTCGTCCAGTCCAGGTAATCGAGCTGTCTGAAGAAACCTTCCAGGATGTCCTCCAGACCGAAATCGATGGCCTTTAGCACCGCTTTGCTCCGGCTATATTCCCCTGTCTCTTTCGTGCCGAAAATGGGACTTCTTCCGATGAAGGT
>JASEHH010000249.1 GCA_030017685.1 Thermodesulfobacteriota bacterium
TGGTTTTTCTGATCGTATTCTCAATCTCCCTTGTCGGATATCCTGAAATTGTCTTGACACTGCCATCCCTCGTGGCTACGCTGAATGTCTCCCCATCGATAAGATACTGAGCCTCCCATGCTATTTGGAATTTCGTGGGGGTCTCCAGAATACTGAAGTTCTGACGTTCCCCATCCTGCGCAAGACAAAGCGCCAAGTTGTCCGCCGGGTCCAATATCCACGCGTCCCCAGTCTGGGTGGAGAAAAAGACCAACCCGCCAAGACCAACAACACGGCTATCGTGGACCTGGGCTTTCTCAATGATGTAATCAGCCTCCCTGTTTATGCTGACCTCCTCGCGGCTTAAGAGTCGTTGTTTTCGTCGTTTCATGCCATCTTTCCTTCATACCGAACGCTTTGAAATCACCGGACGACAAAAGCGCAGCTTTTGACTGTCCGGTGGATTGAATTGTGCCATTTGTTCTTCTCATCTTAATATGGGTAGTTTCTCGGGTGATATCAATAACCGGATCGAACGCGGCTGTCCAGGTACTCGGCTGATCAGCCCCTTTTGTTCGAGTTTCAGAATCATCTGGTGAATGGTAGGAGGCATCGTCTTAAAGTATCGTTCCAAGTCAGCTTCGGCTGGTGCGCGACCGTGGATCTTCGAATAGTTGTAAATGAACGCAAGATATTGCCCTTGTTTCTCAGTAAATCCCACTTTCATCTCAATATTCATATCTTTGGCACAACGATTGAGGTCACCGGTGGCTGTAAGCCATCCGCTGAAGTGAATTAGCTGGTCAGCCTTTCCTCGATTGCAGGGTTGGACAACATTTGGCGAGTGCCGCGACTGCCTCAGTAAGGCTCGACCCAACGCCAATTCGTGATAGCTGTACCAGCTCGTTGAGCCCGCTCGAACTCATAAGTAGTAACTCCTCGTACGTGACTATCGGAAGCTCACGGTTGTCTTTGAATCGACGGTCAGGACCACCTTTCTTATTCACGTACTTCCAGGTACGATCCACGACTTGTGAATCACCGGGGACTGTACCATCTTCGATGAAGCGTGTTTGAGAGACATCAACGCGCAGAGAATCGTAGGAAACGGCTCCAACTCCACTGGAATCAAACACTAGCAATCTGTCAGGAAAGAAATAGAGAGTTTGTCGGCCCGCTGGAAAGGTTGGGACCGAAAGGTTGGTTTTGACATATGGAGGTTGTCCTTTTGTCAGGTTGATAGCCTTTCTCTCGATCAGTTTGCTCGCCCCAGCATGGTATTTTCGGTCTCTTACCTTGCCTTCGGCCTCAATGTGCCAACTGGCCGCGCAAGTCTGCAGCTTTTCAAAGGCGTCATGGAGAGACTGATAGCACGTTTCAACTGCTGGTTCTAATTCATAGAACAGCACTGTGGTTTTACGCAATTGGTCTCTATAGTAAAGAAAGACGGTCAATGAAGCAGCGGTCAGGGCCACAACGCCGAGGACCCATCCCGGGAGATGATTGATTGTAGAGATGAAAAAGCCAATTATGCCCAGTACTACCGGGTACGGCCATAATTTGGGCTTCTTTCGTTTTGAATTCAGTTCTTGAAGCAATTCGGTGGAAGAAGAATCTGTCATTTGCTGAACATCACCGCTGTCAATTTCGTGCAAAGGATCATGGCTGGTGCTTTCGGGTTGCGGAGGAATGTACCTTTCAGAACGAGGCAGTGATGGAGCTTGGGGACGGGACGCTGACGGAATTGTGGCGCGGTAATATAAACCACCGCGGCCCATGTGAACATAATTGCCTCGCGGCCCACTGCCCACTCTAAATCCCTTAACGCCAGCGGAGACACCGATACCAGATTTTGAGAGATTAAAACGTAAAGGTCCTACCTTAACACTCTTACGCAGATAGAAGCCCATTCCGGCACCCTCTTATCATATTATCTCTATCTCCTTCGGCTAATGCGGCAGTTGAGCAGTGCCCGAAGGGCATCTGTCTCGAACTCTTGGTTCTCCCCGCAGCGGAGCGGAGGGGAAATCAGGAGTTCGCTGCTCAACTGCCGCATTCCCCCCGGAGCGACTGACCGTGTCCCATAAGTCAGGGGGCTGGACACAAGGGGCTAAGTTCTATGTT
>JASEHH010000021.1 GCA_030017685.1 Thermodesulfobacteriota bacterium
AAGGAGATCGTGCTCTTGTCAAAACATTTATGCCTCACCTTTTGAACGTTACTAAAAAATATCACCTGATTCCTCACATTCAGACCTCCGAGTTTGATTTTCCCTATTTCTTGCAAAGACCTTCCGGCTGTGTTATTCGTGGAAACAAACGAGGAGGGAAACCATGAAAGTCCTGATTCTCTACTATTCCAAAGGAGGTAATACCCGTAAACTGGCAGAGAGGATTGCAGAGGGAGTCCATTCGGTCTCCGGAGTTGAGGCTTTCTTAAAGTCAACACAGGACGTGACGAAGGAGGACTTTTTAGAATCCGCCGGCATCATCGCGGGGTCTCCGGTCTATTTCGGCGCTATGGCCTGGGATCTGAAACGCATCTTCGATGAATATGTGGGAATACGAAAGAAGGTGGAGAATAAGGTCGGAGCCGCCTTTGCCACCTCGGGAGATCTCTCAGGTGGGAAAGAGACGACCATGATCTCCATTATCCAATGCATGCTCATCTATGGGATGATCGTGGTGGGAGACCCGATGGAAGCCACAGGCCATTATGGTGTAGCCTGTGTGGGCGCTCCCGATGAAAGGGCATCAGAGAATGCCCGCAAATTAGGAAAGCGGGTGGCGGAACTCTGCAAGAGACTGGCCTCTTAAATCGGTTATCCTCTATGCCTGCCGGAAAAAAATCAACAGATCGGTCACCTTCTTCTTACCATTGTCGTCCTGACCTGGGGGGCCAACTACGGAATTGTCAAATCAGCCTTTCAGGACCTCTCCCCGGTCCTCTTTGGGGCCATCCGTTTCACTCTCTGTGGCCTCCTTGTTCTCGCAATCACTTATAAGTGGGAAAAGGGCGTTTCGATTCAGAAAAAAGATTTTGGGAAGGTAGCCTGGGTGGGACTCTTAGGCATCGGGGTCTATCAGGTCCTCTGGTCTGTCGGCCTCAACCTGACTTCCGCCTCCAACTCCGCATTGATTCTTTCGACCACGCCCCTCTGGGGCGCGCTCTATGTCCATCTGGTGGAGAAGGAGTCCGTCAAAAAGAAACAATACCTCTTCATGATGATCTCTCTCTTCGGTGTGATGCTGGTCGTTCTGAAACCCACGGTTAGACTCCATTTTTCTCCGGATACCCTCGCAGGTGATCTCCTTTCCTTGATCGCCGCCTTCTGTGCGGCCATTTTCTTGTCTGTATGGTCAAAGCCCCTCTTGAAGATCTATTCCCCATTGCGCCTGATGGGCTATTGCATGATGATCGGCTCACTCGTTCTCTGGCTGGCCGTCCCCTTTTTGGCAACACCCGTCGCTTTAAACCAGATTGGAGCAGCATCCTGGTGGGCTCTCGGATATGCCATCTTTTTGCCGGGCATCATCGGTCATGTCTCTTACTATGGAGGAATCGAAAGGTTGGGTGTGACCCGGTCCATGGTCTATCTCTACCTCATCCCCTTGTGGGCGATTCTCTTTAACTATCTCTGGATGGGGGAGAAGGTCTTTCCGCAACAGATCTTTGGAGGATTGTTCATCCTCCTCGGAGTCCACGGCGCTCTCCGTCGTTCCTAAGTTCCTTAGGGATTAAACTTCTTTTAAAAACCTTAACAGGTGGGTATTGAACGCTTCAGCCTGTTCCACATTCGAGAGGTGGCGTGTGGATGGAAGGATGACCAGCTTTGAATTTTTGACCTGTTCATGAATGGCCTCGGAGGCGGAAGCAGGCGTTGCAGGATCATCCTCACCCACTATGATGAAAGTTGGAAGATTGATCTCGCCAAGACGCTCCAGATAATTGAGTCTCCGGATCGCTCCTGCACATCCGATATAACCTTCTGCCGGTGTGGCTAAAAATTCCTCTTTAATCAGGGTTAACGTTGGAGAGTTCAAACTGAGAAAGGATGGAGTGAACCAGCGCTCCATCGTCGTCTCGAATTGAGATTTCATTCCATTTTTTTGCACCCCTTCGATCCGCTCATCCCATATTGGTTGTGCCTCCGCCGGGATGGTGGAGGCTGTATCGCACAGGGCAAGGCTCAGGAGACGATGAGGGTGATTTAGAGCAATGGCCTGGCCGATCATTCCGCCCATGGAGAGCCCGACCCAGTGGACCTGCTCAATATTCAAGGCATCAAGCAAACTGAGAGCATCCTCACCTAAAAGTTCAAGTGTGTAAGGGGCCATAGTTGTCTCGGTTAAGCCATGGCCCCGTGTATCGTAACTGAGAACCTGGAAATGTGATCTTAGCATCTCCATCTGAGGCTCCCACATCTTCAGACTGGAAGCAAGGGAGTGACTCAGAATTACGGCCGGGCCATCCTTTCTCCCGGAAAGTTCATAATGTATCCGGATACCATTTGCCGTGACGAACATCGATGCCTCCCTTCAAAGTTGTTGTTCATCATTCAAAAGGTGAATAGACTATGATGAAGTATTGCACAACTTCCTCGCCGGAGCAATATTCTTTTACCGTTACGTAATCATTTTTTTGAAGGGGAATAGATAAAAATGGTATAATTAAAAAAATTCAACCAGGAGGCATTCTTATGAACAGGAGGAGATTTTGCTATCTGATGGTATTAGGAGGCCTTTCTCTCTATACTCAACCTGTTTTCGCCAACAAGTCTTCCACTTCCATTGAGGCTCCCCAGACCGCTACAAAAGGCTCGGAGATAACGATTCGTGTGACCGTCACGCACAAAGGGAACAGTTTTATTCACTACACCAAGGCGTTGCAGGTGATCGTCAATCAGAAGGAGATCGCCAGATGGGATTTCTCTTCGGGTCAGAGACCTGAGGCAGAGGTCTTCACCAGAGAGGTCAAAATAACCGCCCTTGAAGATCTGGAGGTCACGGCCGAGGCGCATTGCAATATTCACGGAAGCATGGGGCCGGCAACCGTAAAGATCTCTGTTAAGGAATAGAGGGGAGGGATTTTTGAAATGAACATCGGTGGAGTATCGATCATTCTGATGCTCGGCATCCTCAACTTCCTTCTGATCCTCTTTCAGTTGAGTACAGGGCTTCGATGGATCAAGGTGCCTTTCGGAGTGCATAAGAAGGGCGGCATGACCCTTTTGGTCAGCGCCACCCTTCATGCCATTCTCGCCCTCCTAGTCCTAGCGTAGTGTCTCTAACACTTCTTTACATACCCCGTTCGCCCTGAGCTTGTCGAAGGGTGAACTATATCGGAGGGTTCCGTTCATGGCTCAACATGGCCTGTCCTGAGCAAACCGTTCGTCCCTTCGAGAGCCTCAGGGCGAACGGTTTTTTCCGAATGTCCTGAGCGAAGTCGAAGGAAGGGCTCACCACGAACGGATTTCAAAGTAATTACTGAGACCCTACACTAACATCATAGGAGAGCCTCACGGGCACTTACAGGATCTTCTGTGGTTTTAGCGTGAGAAATTGGTAACGGTCGGAAGACCGGATGGTGATCTCGCGGATCTGGATTCCCTGAAGGATGGCAAGAGGGACCTCCACCCCTGCATTACCCAGCGCCCACACCTTTCGATAAAAATCAGTCAGTCCGTTCACCTCTCTTCCTTTAACGGCCGGGACAAGGTCTCCGGGTTTCAGGCCTCCCTTTTCAGCCGGACCTCCTGGCGTCACCCTGGTGACGAAGACTCGGCCCTGCGCCTCCTCTGCATTAATGCCGAGCCAGGGCCTTGGAGCTTTTTGGGGACGGCCCTTCGTAATCAGGTCATTTAGAATGGGGGGAAGGAGATCGATCGGGACAGAAATATTACAGGGAATAGTGCCGAATCCCGGGATCACCACCTGGCTGAAAAGAGACCCGATGCCCACAAGCAGACCGTTCCGGTCGATCAGTGCGGCTCCTCCGTAATTGACAAAGGCCGGCACGGTATAGAGGGCATCTTCAAGAATATATTCCCAGTATCCCGTAAACTCCTTCCGGCTGATCACCCGCGCCGCCTGAACCGCTTCTTCTTCGCCTCCATATCCTGCGATCACAACAGGCTCTCCCTCTTTCACTTTTGCCGATTGTCCCATTTTCATCGGTTTCACATTGAGGGGGATCTCTGTCTTCAGGAGTCCGAACCCCGTGGCATGATCGAACCCCACAAATGTGGCGCTGACAGGCTTTCCCTCCGGAGGGGTGACTTCGATGGACTCCGCCTCGATGATGAGGTAGCCGATCGTAAGAATATGGCCCTTCGAATCGATGACCACGCCATTGCCTTCCCGCTCTGTTCCCAGCGTCCCTGCTGAATGGGCTTCCTTGGGAATGATCGATCGTATCTTCACGACGGCTTTGAGAATCTCCTTTGCCTCCTGATCCGCATAAGCAGGCAGGCTGATCGCGATGGAAATAACTGTCAGAATTGTAAAAACGACCTTTTTCATATAACACCTCCGATCTTTCACCCCAGATAAGGTTCCCACTGTTTTAAGGTTTCAAGGATGTAGCCGGCCGGTAGTTTCGTCACAACCCGATTGTGACCTGGTAGAAGAATTTTTACCTCCTGCTCGGAAAGCCGTTTCAAGGAATTCCTGAGCGCCGCCCCATCAGCGCCGAAGAGATCAAAACGGCCGATTGCATGATCGGCATAGAGGACATCGCCGGGGATGAGAATCTTCTCAGGAGAATAGTAGAGACCGATACTGCCCAGTGAGTGTCCGGGAATATGGATTACCTCCCACGACATCCCTCCGATTTTCAGAGCCTCTCCTCCTTGAAGTTTTCGATCGACCTTGAAAGTAAAGGATCCGGATTTTATCCCATACTGCATCTGACAGACCTGCTGAAACATCTCCATGCCATAGACCGTTCTTTCATCCCCTTGTTCCAACGGATCGCCTTCTGCCTGATGGATCCACAGCTCGGCCCAGGGAATTTTCTTCTGAATCTCAGAGAGAGCGCCGATATGATCGAAATGGGTATGGGTCATAATCACCCTTTTGATATCCTCCAGTTCGATCCCTAACTTCCCGATCGAATCAATTTTATAATTCCCCTTTCCGATGAGACCTGGATCGATGAGGGAAAGGTCCTTAGAAGATGGATTTCCAATCACACAGGTATGGGAATCCGGCATCATCTCGTCCTGCCCCGGAATGAAATAGACACCCTCGGTAATCTTTGGCATCGGCTCTCCTCCAATGGTATTGACCGGCAAGTGCCCCGTTTCGCCAATAGCGGAATAGGCGGGGTCAAGGGGCACAATATAAAATGAAATTTCATTTCCGGGAAGCCCCATCCTTTGGGCGGGGAGCTTCACTTTTTTAATCGAATAACCCAACAGAGAGGCCCTGTCAATGTTTACTGTGATTCAGACAGTAAGACTATAGACCTCAGACATTAGACTGAAGAAAGAAAAATGGATAAGGCCTTCGGCGTTGGCTTAGCTGAACGACTGGCAGCTACCAGAAGGAATGACACTCTTGCATATACAAAAGAATTTCAAAAGAGTGGAATAGAGTTAATTTCCTATATTAGAGAAGTCTGATGTCTAACGTCTGAAGTCGAGTGTCCGAATTGCAGTCAATGTTTAATTGCCACTTGACCGTTATGGAAATGAAATGGTAAAGAAAGATCATATAGAGGAGGAATAAAAAATGACAGAAAAGATACCGACTCGGCAGGAAGCCTTGGAACTTCTTCACCAATATAACGAGAGCGATGGCCTTCGCAAGCATGCCTATGCGGTTGAAGGGGTGATGCGCTATATTGCGCGAAAGCGAGGCGAGAATGATGAGAAATGGGGGATCATCGGCCTGATTCACGATCTCGACTATGAAAAGTTTCCCGACCAGCATTGCGCCAAGACCGGAGAGATCCTTCGAGAACAGGGATGGCCTGAGGAGTATATTCGGGCGGCTGTCTCTCATGGATGGGGCATCTGTTCTGATGTGATGCCACAGACCGAGTTAGAAAAATTTCTTTATACAATCGATGAACTGACAGGGCTCGTCGTCACCACGGCTCTGATCCGCCCTTCAAAAAGCGTCCTCGATGTCCAGGTCAAATCCGTAAAGAACAAATGGAAGGACAAGAGATTTGCCGCCGGCGTTGACCGGTCGATCATTGAGAAAGGTGCGGAGATGCTCCAGGTTGGGCTGGACGAACTAATCGACGATACCATCAAAGGGATGCAGGAAGTAGCCGAATCCATCGGCCTGAAGGGAACCCCCTCCACAGGGTAAGCCTCCGGATTAAGGTCTAATTTTATTTAATGCCGGCTTTTTCCGTTAGGATTTTGATTTCTTGTCGAGGAAACTGGAAGGAAGATATTCAGAGCCATTCTCATTGGGGTCACCCATATAGGTCTTTACGATGACCCCATATACAAAAGTAGTCTTTACATCCTCCATAAGGACATCTAAATTTTCATTTTGTTGAACTTCGCTCTCCTGAAATACTAAAGAGAATATTATATTGTTTGCATTTCTCAATAACTATTTTTAAATTCAGTATGAACCATCCCCCCTTACCTCCCTTTTCTAAAGAGACTGTGTCGTAATTGGGGGGATGCAAATAAATATATGCTCCGAGTAATAATTCGTTTGATTGACCCGCAAACAATTTTGACTTATGATGTAAAATAATTTCTCGCCAATCATATGATTTTTATTCCCTCCTTTTACCAGACAGGGGAAGTTTATGGAGGACCTATGAGCAAAGCAACGGTTTGGTTTATGGATGCTCGGTCAAGGCGTTTTTTGGAATCCACAGCCATTAAAGGTCGCCAGATCCTTGAGTATTCCGGATGGCTCGACCATCTCAAACCGGGGGATATCGTAGCCGTCAAAACTCACATGGGGGAGGCTTACAATGTCGGTTACTTAAGGCCAGTCATTGTTCGAACATTTGTGGATGTCCTCAAAGAGCGGGGTTGTAAACCATTTGTTACGGACACGACTACCATGCCCTATCACCCATGGATCAGCAGGACGTTGGCTGTGGATCATCTCGAAACGGCTAACCGCAACGGTTTTAACCAAGCCTCCATGGACTGTCCGATCATCATCGCAGACGGCTGGTTGGGAACAGACGATGTGATCGTTGATCTCAAAGGTCGAGGAAACTATTTAAACAAACAGTTTGTCGCTCGAGCCATTGCGGATGCGGATGCCTTGTTTTCTGTGGCCCATTTCAAGGGTCACCCTGCCGGAGGTTATGGAGCAGCGATCAAAAACATTGGTGTCGGTTGTGCAAGCAAACGGGGCAAGATGAACCTTCACGGCGCTCTGGCCGGTGATAAACCTGTTATTAATGCCGAGCTTTGCCCTGGACGAAAGTGTGAATGGTGGGAAACCTGTGAGGAATGTTGCCCGGAAGGTTCGATAAAGGTGACGGATAAAGGATTAGAGGTGGACCTGGAATCATGTGTCTATTGCTTTGCCTGTGCAAACTTATGCGTGAATATGGCTGGGATAAAGGCGATTCAGCGGTTCGATCACTTGCCCGCTCTGGGGAGGCGTATTGCCGATTCAGCGCTTGCTACAATGATGACCAAGGAATCCAACAAAGTGTTCTTCATCAACTATGCTCTGGATATCACTCCTGCCTGTGACTGTTACGGCTGGACGGATACGCCTTTGGTGAACAGCATAGGAGTTTTGGCCTCTCTGGATCCGGTCGCTGTGGATAAGGCATGTATCGATCTGATGAACGAAGCTCCCGGACTGATTAATTCTGAAGCCGAAGAATTTAATGCCCTTGCCCCAGGGTCGAAAAAGTTAAATCTCATCAAGGGAAAAGATATTGAGGTTCAGGTCTATGGCGGGGTAGAAAATGGTTTGGGCGTAGCCGACTACGTGATTAAGGAAGTTCCTCTTGACCGAAGTCAAGAGGCCATCGCACGTCTCTATCCGGAGAAGGTAAGAGCAAAAAAGCTCAAGCCGATGTATGAAAAGAATCATCCCCTGTCTAATCTGGACACCGTTTCCTTCGGCCGGCTCACTGAAGGAGTGACCAATCCAAAGCATCCCAAAAAGTGACGGAAATATGAACGCCAGGCAATCATTAAAGGTTTAAACTTAATGCTGAATCGATAGTTTAAGGGTTATTTTGGAATGCAGACTTGTGGTGAAGTGGCCAGTGAGGGATTAACCCGACAGGGCCTGGGAAGTTCACTTTTATGATAGACTATATTATTTGTCATCATACCAGCAATGTAGATCTTCCTCGAGGGAATCACCCGTTAAGGCGAGGGCTAAGCTGCGGCAGCCGCGACAGTCTTTTATCTCACATGCCCCACATTTGCCTTTGAGGTTTTCTTTTCTCCTTAACATCTCCAATAACTCTGATTCCTCCCATATCTTTTTCAAAGGGATTTTTAGAAGGTTCCCTATCGAAACAGGAAACCTCCGGCACGGGAAAACATCGCCGGTTGGCATCACACAGAGGCCATCCTTTCCGATGACACAGGGAGCGCCTAAAAGCTCCGGCTCCTCTCCATTGAAACTCACCTGAAAAGCCTGATAAGGAAGAAAAGGATTCTCCTCTTCGATTGAGAAAAAATCCAACAGCATTTGTACCATTTCTCTCCATTCTTCTTTACTCAGAACCTCATCCATCCCCTTTCTTCCCCTGCCCCATGGGATGAACCGTTCGATGATGAATCCCTGGATACCCAATTCTTGAGACAGCGTAAAAAAAGAGGGTAATTTTCTAAAATTTCTTTTCATTACAGTAAACATCAGAATGATTTCAAAGGAAGTCTCTTTCCTGATCAAAGGAATATTTTGTACAACCTTCTTAAAAGTCCCCTCCTGACGGATCGAGTCATTCGTCTCTGCATCTGCTCCATCCAGAGAGATCTTGATCTTTTTCAATTTGGAAAAAGCAGAGAGTCTTTTCACTAATTCTTGATCAAAGAGGAGGCCATTCGTGATGATACCCAACTCATCTATTAGAGGGCTTTGATCAAGGTATCGTAGGAGGGGAAATAATTCGGGTTTGAGAAGGGGCTCCCCACCGGTGAGATGGATACAGGCTGTTTGATCCCATTCTTTTATTGAGGCGAGGATATTATCAGAAACCTTCTGAAGCCCTGGCCAATCAAGATCCTTCTCCCTCGAGAAATCTTCCTGATAGCAGTGCTGGCACTGAAGGTTGCAGAGGTTAGTAATATGCCATTGAATATGGAATTGCTCTTTCATCGGAGGGCTAAACTACAGAAGATCTTTCTTCTTCTGTTCGAATTCTTCTTTGTCGATCTCACCTCGGGCATACCGCCTTTTCAGGATATCGAGGGCGGACTCTTCAGGTTTTACTGTTTTTGACATTCCTACAAGCCAGCGAATAAGAAAGATCAAACCCACAACGACAAGTCCCCAGAAGATGATCATGAAGATCCAGCCCATCCCCCACCCCCACATCATCCCCGGTCCCATGCCATAATCTCGCCAGCCCCATTGACAAAGAAAATTTCCACTATCCCACATTTCCTTCTCCTTTCCTAACTTCAAAAAAGTCGGTTTAAGTATTTTAGTAAAAATAGTTTAAAATTGAAAGCCAAATAATTTTAATTCACTTAATTCAACTCAGGGATGGTAGGCCTTGACAAAGCATCTCTTAAGGCTTAATATGTGAACAGATATTCATGTAAAATAACAGGATTGAAGATGGTAACAAGAACCAAGAAAGACACTTGTGAGGTTTTTTGTATTAACCAAAAAAAGGTGGATGCTGTCCGCAAGGTGATGCAAACTGACGGGGTCATTAAGAAACTGGCTGAGACTTTTAAGGTTCTTGGTGATCCTACCCGGACTCAAATTCTATATGCCCTCGCTCAGGATGAATTATGTGTATGTGATATAGCTGCCCTTCTTGGGAAGACACAATCTGCCATTTCCCACCAGCTTCGTGTCTTACGTAATCTCGATTTGGTCAAGTATAGAAAAGAGGGAAAGATTGCATATTACTCTCTTAACGACGCTCATATCCGGAACCTTTTTGCCGAGGGTCTCGAGCATGTAAAGAACCCATAAATTTTTTTAACTAATTTCATATGAATGATTGCTCAAATGTTTATAATAGAGGTGCCGTTCGAATAACGCGACCGAGGTCATAGACCTTTTTGAAAGACCTGGAACGGGAGGTAAGGTGAATGGAAATTGTCAAATCACTCTTCTATTTTGTCCTTGCTGGGTTATGCGAAATAGGCGGGGGATATCTTGTTTGGCTCTGGTTGCGGGAGGGCAAGAGTAGCTGGTTTGCTCTCTTGGGGGCACCCATTCTAATTCTCTACGGGATTATCCCAACGCTGCAACCGGCCAACTTCGGACGGGTTTATGCGGCTTATGGGGGCATTTTCATCGTTCTTTCTATTCTATGGGGTTGGCTGGTCGATAAGATAGCTCCGGATCGGTTTGACCTCGTCGGCGGTTTTATTGCCCTCATTGGCATCTCTGTGATCATGTATTGGCCGAGGGGCTGAAAGGCTCACCCTAAATGCCACACTCCATTAAGGAGAGAATAATCATGGAAGTCCAGATAAAAGGCAAAGATATCTTGCAAATCAAGGTCCCTGGCGTGGACTGACCGAACTGTGCCGCAAGCCTCCAGGAGGAGGTCAAGAAGATTGAAGGAGTGGAATCTGCAGAGTTCAACCTTATGACCTCTCAGTTAAAGATAATGGGAATCCAGCAAAAGATGAAACGCCAGGCCATTGTTCAAGCGATTGAGAGACTTGGGCACAAAGTTGAGGACGAAGATAGGATCAAACAGGGCCTTCTTCACATAGAAGGAATGGATTGTGAGGACGAGACTTCTCTTATCGAGAAGAAGATGAAAAGTTTGAAAGGCCTGGAATCCTTTCAGGTCGATCTGATGTCTCAAACACTCCGTGTTCAATATGATCCTGCTCTCCTTTCCGTCCAGGAGATTATCAAGTCCATCGCAGAGACTGGAATGAAGGCAAGACTTGAGAGAGAAAGAGTAAAGGGCAAAGCCTGGTGGAAAGAACCGAGGATCCTTTCCCTCATTTCCTGTGGAGTTTTCACGATTGTAGCCTTCGTTCTTGAAAAGACTGGAATTGAACTGGCGAGCACAATCCTTTATGCCATTGCCGTAAGTGTTGGAGGATATTACCCAGCTCGAATGGGCCTCGCAGCCCTTAGAACCCTCACGTTGAATATACGTACCCTCATGATTTCAGGTGCCATCGGTGCGATCTTCTTAGGATTGTGGGAAGAGGCGGCTATTCTGGTATTTATCTACTCTCTGGGAGACGTGCTCGAAGCCTATGCTGTGGATCGTGCCCGAGGAGCCCTAAGGGCTCTCACGGAATTGATGCCAAAAGAGGCCATGGTCAGACGAAACGGCGAAGAACTGACACTTCCCGTGGAAGAGGTTCGATTGGGTGAGACGATCATCATTAAACCCGGGGAAAGGATTCCGTTGGATGGGCATGTGGTTTCAGGATCTTCGGCTGTAGACGAGGCTCCGATCACCGGGGAGCCAATCCCAGTGGTCAAAGAGAAGGGAGCGGAGGTCTTCGCAGGGACCATCAACCAGCGAGGAGTGCTGGAGGTGGAAGTCACCAAACTTTCCAAAGATACGACCCTTGCCCGGATCATCCATTCCGTTGAAGAGGCCCAGGCCAAGAAGTCAAGTTTTCAGCGTTTCGGAGAGACCTTCGGCAAGATCTATACGCCAGCCATGTTCGCTTTAGCTTTGGGAGTGATGTTTATTCCGGTTTGGTTTTTGGGAGGGACCTGGTCCCAATGGTTTTACAGGGGTCTGGTCGTTCTGGTCGTCTCCTGCTCCTGTGGTATCGCCCTTTCGATTCCCGTTGCCGTCGTGGCAGCCATTGGAAACGCAGCCCGAAATGGCATCCTCTTTAAGGGGGGTGTTTATCTGGAGAGTGCAGCAACCATCAAAGCCATTGCCTTTGATAAGACCGGTACCCTTACCATCGGTAGACCTCAGGTAACAGATGTCGTTCCCATTGGGAGTCGTAGTCGCAATGATATCCTTGGATTGGCTGCCTCTCTCGAATCCCGTTCTGAACACCCATTGGCCGAGGCCATCGTGCGAAAAGCCCGCGAAGAGGAGATTCCTTTTACTCCTGCAAAGGAGTTTGAGGCACTGGTTGGCCTTGGAGCAAGAGGAAAGCTGAATGGCGAAGAACTCTTTATAGGCGGGGTAAGGCTTTTTCTTGAACGAAAGATGCCAGTTGAATCGATCCAGCCTCTTGTCTCTTCTCTTGAAGAACAGGGAAAGACGACGATTCTGCTCGGGGATAGTCGCGAGATTTTTGGGGTGATTGCCATTGCGGATCGGCTTCGTTCTGAAGCAAAAGAGGCAGTCCAAAAGTTGAAACAGATTGGAGTTCATAAGATAGTCATGCTTACTGGCGATAACGAAGGGACAGCTAAAGCGATTGCCCGCGAAGCTGGAATCGATCAATACTTTGCCCGCCTCCTCCCAGAAGACAAGGTTGAGAAGGTCAAGCAGTTAAGACTCGAAGGCAGTCGAATTGCGATGGTAGGCGATGGGATCAATGATGCACCGGCCATGGCCGTGTCCGATCTCGGAATCGCCATGGGCGCTGCCGGAACCGACATTGCATTGGAGACATCTGACATTGCTTTGATGTCGGATGACCTTTCTAAACTTCCAGTTGCATTCAATCTCAGCAGGCGAACGGTTCACAATATCCGTCAAAATATCATACTTTCTCTGGCGATCATCGCATTTCTTGTTCCTGCGGCCCTGGCAGGATGGGTAGGAATGGTGCCGGGACTTCTGATCAATGAGGCGGGTGGGCTGGCCGTGATCGTCAATGGACTTCGCCTGCTCAAGGATTAAAAGATTAAAAATATTTTTCAGATGGCCCTGGATGGTTGAAAACCCGATTTAATTATGTTAAATTTTTTTTTAAAAGCAATGATTAAAAAAGTCATTCATATTTTTACTTCTTTTCTGATTTTGCTCCCTCTCCTTACAGGGGTTTTCGTCTCCACCCCGTTATCGGGGGATATTCCTATCCCCTCATTTAAAAATATATGCCATATAGATTCCTGCAATTCTCATCTGCCTCAATGTCCTCTATGCCCTTCCTCAAGCTTCGTTAATCCCTTTTTTCATCAGGTAGCAGGATCCCACTTACCCATCCCCAGTTCCTCTTTTAGCTTGATTGACCCCAGCCATCTTTCCAATCAGGAATTTGTTAAATTCATATTCCACCCGCCAAAATCGATTCTTTAAAACGACTATCCTGATCCACTATTAGAACTATTATCTCAATCTTCCCGGGAGTGGAAAAATATGAAAAAGCTGTTTAAACCCATCCATGGAGTGTTTCTCTCCCTGAAAACAACGATTTTCTTGCTCTTCACCATTGCCCTGGTCTCTATTATTGGAACCCTGATCCCGCAACAGAAAGAAGCAGGTCAATATGTCGCCCAATATGGTCTGCTTCTTTACCGTCTCTTCGATCTGTTGGGCTTTTTCGATGTCTATGGTTCCTGGTGGTTCCGGCTTCTCTTAATCCTTCTCCTCGTTAATCTCGTCTTCTGCTCGGTGAGCCGGCTCCCCAGGATTTCAACCCGGGGGAACTTGTCAAAAAAAGAGTGGGTTGGCCGACTCGGTCCCCACATCACTCATGCCAGCCTGATCGTCATTCTCGCAGGCTCCCTGATTGGAAATATCTGGGGCTTCAAAGGGTTTGTAAACATTCCACAGGGAGAATCAATTGAGACTATCGCTTTGAAAGGTTCCCAAGAGATGCTGGGGCTCGATTTCACCATCCGGTGTGACAAGTTCGCAGTGAGCCACTATCCCGGGACTGAGACTCCCAAGGAATATCTGAGTGAATTGATCGTCCTCGAGAAAGGCCAAGAGGTGTTCAAGAAGACGATCAGGGTGAACGACCCACTCCAATACAGGGGAGTCACGTTCTATCAGTCAAGCTATGGGTTTCTGCCTTCCCGGCCCGAGGAACGGAAAGCCGAACTTGAGATCATTCCAAAAGGAAATGGCTCCAGGAGTTCTCGCTTGCAACTGGCCGAAGGGGAAACGAAGCAAGTTCAAGGGACAGATTACAAGGTGGAGCTTGTCGCCCTGATCCCGGATTTTAGCCTGGGTGAAGGGAATCGCATCTTCTCCCGCTCCGACCAGCCGAACAACCCGGCTGTTCAAGTTAATATCTACCAAAATGGCAAATTGTCCTATAAAGGATGGGCGTTTCTGAAATACCCGGACTTTCATGGTTCAAGGAACGATACCCATCGGGTGAAGTTTATCAATTATTCGGGAGGGGAAAGACCTTATACCGGACTCATGGTCGTGAAGGACCCGGGAATCCCGGTTGTATGGGCCGGATTCGGATTGTTGATCCTCGGTCTCATTCTCTCGTTCTTCTTGCGCCGGAGATCTTTTCAGAAAGGAGGAAAAGATGATTAACCATATCATGTTTCAATTGACGACATTTTTCTACCTTCTCTCTACGATTGCCTACTTCCTTTGCGTAGGAACAAAAAAAGAGGGTTTCGGGAGGGTGGCCTCGTGGATTGGCCTTGCCGGCTTTGCTATTAACACTGCGGCCATGGCAATCCGATGGGTGGAATCCCATCGGTTGGGGATAGGCTATGTCCCTCTCTCCAACATGTATGAGTCCATGGTCTTCTTTGCCTGGTCTATCGTAGGACTCCACCTCTTGTTCGAGCGTTTCTATCGTTCGAAAGGTCTTGGGGCCGTCATCATGCCATTGGGTTTTCTGTGCATGGGAGTGGCGATCCTTGCCCTATCTCCGGGAATTCGCCCGTTAATGCCGGCCCTCCAAAGCAGCTGGCTGGTCTATCATGTGGTCACCTGCTTTTTGGGTTATGCGGGCTTCGCCATCTCCTTTGGGGTAAGCCTTCTCTATCTCTTTAAAAAAGAGGAGAAAAAAAATGGCATACTGCCCTCTCGTAAAACTATGGAGGAGATTAACTACAAGGCCATCGTCGTTGGCTTCCTCCTATTTGCCGTCGGTATTATCACAGGAGCGGTCTGGGCCAATTATGCCTGGGGAACCTATTGGAGCTGGGACCCGAAAGAGACATGGTCCCTGATTACATGGTTTGTCTATGCGATCCTCCTTCACATGAGATATACGGGTCGTCTGGTGGGCCGGAGGATGGCTTATGTCTCGATTGTCGGGTTCGTATCGGTCATCTTTACCTACTGGGGAGTGAACTATCTCCTTTCCGGACTGCATAGTTATGCCTGATAAGAAGGAGGAATGAAAATGAGATGCCGTCAATGTGACACGGAAAATCCAAAACAGTCTAAATTCTGTAGAAAATGCGGAACATCCTTAGGGGTCCGCATTCGATGCCCTCAGTGTGCCTCTGAGAACCCTGGGGATTCTATATTCTGCATGAAATGCGGCGAAAGTTTATCAGGAGTCCAAAAATCAGTTAAAGGAAATCAACGCAAATGCAGGAGCTGCGGCCATTTCAATGAGCTGGAAGCTCTTTCCTGCGTTTCCTGTGGTGAAGAGATCATCAAGGCGTCCAGGGAAAAACTCCAGAAACAATCTTCCAACCCATCTTATAAGATGATCGCTCTCGTCATCGGTTTGGTCTTTGTATTGGGCCTCTCACTCAAGCTTGGATTAACCTTCTTCAAAGAAAAAAGGGCTCCTCAATCACCTTCGATTCCAACATCGACCTCCAGTCAGAAACCTTCCCCCAAGGTGGATGAGGCTCAGGTGATTGCTGTCGCTAAAAATTTCAAATGCGCCTGCGGAGGATGCGGAGAACTTCCCCTGGAGACTTGCACCTGCGATATGCCCAAGGGGGCCGTTGAGGAGAAGAATTTCATCCGGGAGAAATTGGCTGAAGGTTTCTCTGTGGAACAGGTTGTCGAATTGGTAGACAAAAAGTACGGCCATCGAAAATAAACCCCGTTAGAAATTCCAGCGGGGCATTATTTCTAACGGGGTAAAATCCTTCTACTTTGTTACGGTGACTCGATAGTCCTCTCCTTCCTGGGAAACATGGGGGACCTGATACCCTTCAATTTTCAATGTGCTCATCACATCTTTTAGGTCTCTTTCCTTCAGAATGACCTCCAACTTCTCCCCTTTTCGCAATCTCTCCATCTCTGCTCTTACCTTTACAAACAGGCCGGGACAAACGTCCCCTCTGATATCAAGCTGCCTTTTCATCGAGCCCCTCCTCTAACTTTTCTCGCATAAACTCTTCAAATTTATCAAACCCGACCCTCTCAAGAGCCCCTCCGAACCTTTCCTTAGGTTTCCCGTTGAGCCGGAAAAACTCCACGGACGCCCCGACCGCTTTAATAAGGTCTGAATCGTGTGAGAATAATTTTCCAATCCTTTTACCAATAGATGGGAACCTCCCGAATTTCCCTCCAGCATAGAGAAGGAAACCTCTCTGTGCTTCTTTCATGCTATTTGTTGGACAGGATTGAATACAATCGCCACAATAGATACATTGAAAAAAACGAATCTTCACCTTCTTTTTCTCTTGATCCACCTCTATGGCCTTGACCGGGCAAACGGATTGACAGATTCCACAATGGGTACAGAATTCCTCATCCCACAAGGGTTCCACTGCCCCTTTGATTCCCACATCATTCTCCTCAGCCTTGATGCAGTTGTTGGTGCATCCCGAAATACCGATTTTGAACTTGTGAGGAACAGGCTTTCCATAAAAATTTTGGTCGATCACTCCGGCCAAACGGGGAGCATCCAATATTCCATTGGGGCAGATCCGGCATCCCTGACAGGCAGTGATTGTTCGTATGGTAGGGCCGCATACACCGACAGAGACCCCGCCTGAAGAGAGTTCATTTTTAACTTTCCGGAGATCCTCCTGCGAGATATTGGGGATCTCGATCCCCTGTCTGGCGGTTAAATGGATTTCTCCGCTTCCAAATCTTTCTGCCACATGGACAATGATCCCCATTGCCATCGAGGTCAGGTTTCCTCCGGTGACATGCAATCGGACCGAGAATCGGCCTTTTTCAGATTGTCTCATCATCCCACCTTTTTTAAGCTCCTGGTAATCCAAATCTTCCATGCTTCCTCTCCTTCAAGTCATTAAAAACCTGTTTGTCTTATTACTCTCTTCATATTTTTGCTCGTCTATTCCTTGTAAGGATTCCCTTATGTTTGAAGAAAATTTTACCGTTTCACCAATGAACAGAATCGCAGGGGAGCTAATTCTATTCTCTTTTACGGTTTGACCTATTTGGGAGAGAATAGAATAGAAAACCCTCTGGGATGGATGTGTGGCCTTCTCAACAATGACTGCCGGTGTGGTGCTCGAAAAGCCGGCTTCCATTAAACGGTCTTGCAGCCTCAGTGCATTTTTGACCGGCATGTAGGCTACAATCGTCCCGTTTTGGGGAAGGCGACTCCAATCCGTGGTTTCTCTCTCTTTGTTTTCATCCTCCTGTCCAGTGATGATCGTAAAGGAGGAGGCAAACTTTCTGTGGGTCAAGGGTAAACATATGGACGCTGCTCCACCCAGGGCAGAGGTGATTCCAGGAATGACCTCAACAGGGATGCCTTGCGATACGAGATATTCGACTTCCTCTCCTCCTCTTCCAAAGATAAAAGGGTCGCCACTTTTAAGCCTGACAATGGTCTTCCCTTCCAGAGCCAGACGAACCATCATTTGATTGAGATGATGCTGACGGAATTTTGAGCCGTGGGCAGATCTAACGCCGAGGGGACGAAGAGAGATGACATCAGCTGAAGAGCCTGAAAATCTGATAAGATCGTCCGGAATCAGGTAATCTTTAATGATCACATCCGCGCTCTTCATCAAGGCAAGGGCTTTGATCGTTAAGAGTTCCGGATCCCCTGGTCCAGCCCCCGTAATATAGACCTTCCCTCTCTTTTCCGGCCTTTTTTCAGTGCGTCTTCCTAAAATCATCCTGACGGCCAATTCATATTTATGGTCATCCATAAACGCTCTGATTCTCGATGAAACTCCCGGATCATGCCCATCCGTTGAAACGGCTATCATAAAGTCCCCGAAGGATGAGACGGCCAGGGAGATGAAATCAGAAATGGATGGATCATCCACCACGTTGACAGGGATCCGCCTTTGGCGGGCGAGGCCTGAGATTTTCGAGTTCACTTCCTTTGAAGAGGTGGCTGCGATGAGGAGATCGGCTTCTTCCAGAACATTTGGATGGAATCTTGCAATCTTATGTTCTATTGTTCCTCTTTCGGACAACTCTTTTAAGTCAGTACTCAAAGCAGGAGAGAGGACGGTTATTCTTGCCCCTGCTGAAAGAAGCTTTTTGATCTTCATCGAGGCCACCCGGCCTCCTCCCACAACGATCACTCTTTTCCCATTGACGTTTAAACCCACCGGTAAATATTTAATCTTCATAGCGCCTCATAAGCGATAAGAATATATCCTTCCATTTCTATTGAATCACCGGTGCCGGGAAAATATATCCGCCGAAGAGAAGATATGCCAGAATAAGCGTCCAGATGATATTAAAAGCCTGGGCTCCGATGAAGGCGATGGCCGGCCGACCTCCGCCCATTTTGAAGAGCTCCGTGAACCGTGTCTCCAGGCCGATGGATGTGAAGGCAAGAGCAAACCACACCGTTCTGAGCCCACTCAGTATACCTTTGGTCTCTTTTACAAGACCCGGATCAATCAAAAACGAAAAGACGAGTGAAGCAGCCAAAAAGCCGATGACGAACTTTGGGAACCGTTCCCAGATCACTCTGACGCTTGGCCGTTCTCCGGACTGCTTCCCTTTTTTCAAAGTCCACCAGATCGAAAGGAGAAATGCGGCCACACCGATCAGAACATTTTGAGAGAATTTCACGATGGTGCCAACCTTCATCGCCACCTCGCTGATGAGGGCGCCCGCCGCAACAACAGAACCGGTCGTGTCGAGTGTTCCGCCAAGCCACGCTCCGGCTACGATGTCAGGAATTTTTAACACCTTGGCAATCCACGGCCCCGACACCATCATGGGAACGGCGACGATCAGGATTAATGAAATGGTATAAGAGAGTTTTTTCTTATCACCCTGGATGGCTCCACAGGCAGCGATGGCAGCAGAGACGCCGCAGATGGAAACCCCGGTGGAAAGCATCACTGCCAACTCGTCATCAACCCGTAGTTTCTTTGCCAGCCAGAAGCAGACATACCAGACAATGAACACGACTAATATTGCCTGTACAATTCCTATGGCTCCGGCCTGAAGAATTTCGGAAAAAAGAATGCCAGCTCCAAGAATCACAAGACCTGTTTTGATGTAATACTCGGTCCTGATCGCCTCCCTCAGCCAGGTTGGCACTCCGAGAACGTTACTGATAAAGAGTCCGATCAGGAGTGCGAAAATCACATACTCCAGTCCCCAGTAGTTGATAGTCGTATTTCCCGCAATGAATTGAGAGAACCACGCGAGACCGTAGACAATCGGGAAGCCTATTACGAAGGCAACCACTCGGCCACCCATCAGCGATATCCCAATGGCACTGGGGAGGAGAAATGCGATCCCAATGTAAATACATTTAAGGATATTCTCAATTGAAAAGACTTTACTGGCGAGGGCCCCGGCCGCCTCATTCAGCTTTTTGCTGAGATCGCCCCCCTTTTTTTTGAGGCCCGGGTCCTCAGTTGTCTTTGCAGTATCTCCGAGTTTCTTGGCAGCACTTTGGATAGCGCCACGATTCCCTACGTCCATCGCTGACTTCAGGGCCAAGGCAGCGGTAAAGAGTTTTGCATCGCCTTTGACCTCGGCTTCCTTAATGAACTTTTCGACGACAGTCTTTGACTCTGTAACTGTAGCAGTAAATTCACCATCGGTGGCCCATTTAAAAGTCGGCATCTGAGGTCTCAATCCAACGAGTACCAGCCCGATGATGAGGAACCCCAACCATACGGCCAACCAATCCTCTGTCCTCAACAACCCCTTGCCAATCTTCTGTCTCATTCTTGCACCTCCTCTGTTCCATTTTTGGCGGCCGGGTAAGGAGCTACCCCCTTCAAGAGTAACTTCATCACCCCTGCATCGGCTCCCTCCCGACCATTAGAAAAAGAAAAAGGCTAAAAAGACTTAAGTCCTTTTAGCCTCCAGTTATCTGGTCAGCTTGATATTTTTAAGTTGAGCTTAGCTGCAGCCGGCTGTTCGGTTGCTTGCCCTCACGTAAAAATCATAAGCATTTCCTTCTCTACGAATCATAGCAACCATATTTTTTTGCTGCTTCCATGAACCATTTGACTCTTTCGATAGATCCTGCCCAAGGAACCTCACATCCGGTAGAGAGAATGAAGGCGCTTTCCTTCGCCGCAATGTCAATGCAGTTCTTCACGGCAAGCTCCATCTCCTCCTTTGTTCCGGAGTAGAAGAGGCTTGTATCGATATTCCCAATGATCACCGTTCTCTTTTGGTTTAATGCAACCATCCTATCCAGGGACGATCTGGCATCGATGCTCAAGGCATCAGCGCCCGTATGAATGAGATCCTCCATGATCGGATCGACATAACCACAGATATGGAGAGTGACTCCAATCTTCCTTGAATGAATTTCTTCCATCAGCCTTTTATGATAAGGGAAGATGAACTCTCTGTAAATCTTAGGGGAGATGAGACTGCAGGAGGCAGGGGCCTCTGAGAAACTGACGCCCACCCCTGCATTGGATTGGACAGCGAGAGCATATTTTGAAGCCACCTCTAAGGTGAATTCCATAAGTGAATGGACAAAATTTGGATCCTTTGAGCAATCCCGTATCAACACTTCTGCTTCTCTAAGAGAGATGGCGATGGCCCAGGGACCACACACCACGCTCCCCACGGCAGAGTCTTTCACCTTCTCCTTCACCCTTTTACAGGCATCTATGTAATAAGGCATCCTTCCATCCTTCTCGGGGTTTGGAATCTTCAGGTTCTTGAGATTTTCTTTATCCTTCAACGCATGGGTCTTAGAGATGCAGAGGCTATCATCTGGAAATTTTAACTCATTGCCGAGTGCTTCTGCCTCGATCAAAAGATCTGCCATCATCACAATGATGTCAGGATGAAAGGTCTCATGGGCGAGGAGTTGGGCATTGGCAAACTTCTCATACTCTGTCAGAAATTCCTTGACCGAGAGGGAGGCTAATTTGGCATTGAAATGGCCGAGGATAGGATAATAAGGGACTCGATCAGTAAACCCTCTTTTGAAGGCGGCAGCTACGTGTTGTTTTCCAGTATAATTGGACATAGATCTATCCCAATTGAGATGCTCCAATTAAGGAGTGATAAGCCCGCATCGAATCAGTCCGACCAGACCTTTTCCCGTTTATCGATGACCCTTTTTGCCTTATGGGTTGCTCTTTCAATCGTATTTTCTTTTAAGATCTTTATCCTCGGAGAGACGCCCAGAAGGCTTTTCAATCTTCTTCGAATCTCCTCAGCCAATTTCTTATCAGGAATGTCGATGGCCTCTTTCTTCTCAACCTCCACATCGAACTTATCCAGATGTTGTTCTCGATAGACGATGACCCGATATTCTCCGGTCAGTTCTTTGGAATCCCTGACCACCTTCTCAATATCACTTGGGAAGACATTGACTCCTGTGATGATGAGCATATCGTCGATCCTTCCATGGATATTGATCCTCGCATGGGTCCTTCCACATCTGCAGACCTCCTCATTGACCGTGATGATATCTCCTGTTCTGAAGCGAATCATTGGCCTGGCCCTTTTCTTTAAGGTGGTTAAGACCATCTCCCCCCTTTCGCCTTCTGGAACGGGCTCAAGGGTATCGGGGTTTAATACCTCCAAAAGATGATGATCCTCTGTGAGGTGAAGGCCATTCTGTTCCTCACACATCCCAGCATTGGCGCCAAAAATATCGGAGAGTCCATAAAAATCATAGACCTTGGCACCCCACAGCTTTTCAATGGCATCTCTTGTGGATTTAATGGAACCTCCTGGCTCCCCTGCAACAATGATTTTGTTAATGACCAGATCCTTGGCAGGATCAATCCCTTCCTTAAGTGCCGTCTCACCTAAGAACCAGGCATAGGAGGGGGTCGTCCAGGTGATGGTGGGTTTAAACTGTTTCATAATGAAGAGGAGCCTCTCTGAAGGAATGGCCCCTCCCCAGATACAGAGGGCGCCAACCCTCTGGGCACCAATCACATCGGGACCCCCGATAAAAAGCGTAAAGTTTAAGGCATGGAGGTATCGGTCTTTTGGCCTCATTCCAATTCCCCAAAAGAGTCTCGCCTCTACATCCTGAAACTCATCAAAATCCTGGGCGCTAAATGGGGAGAGAGTAGGAACTCCAGTGGAGCCACTGGAGGCGGAGACGTAGATGATTTCATCCTCCGCGACAGCGAGCATATCCCCAAGATCAGGAGCTGCCAATTGTCTATCCCGCTCTACCTTTTTATCCGTAAAGGGAAATTTTCGGATATCCTCTAAATATTTAAGATCTCCCGGTCTGACCCTTTTTTCGTCGAAAGACATTTTATAATAAGGAGAGTTTTTATATGCGAAGGAGATTTCCTCTTTAAGAAGTTGAAGCTGCAATGCTTCCAGCTTTTTCCTCGGCATCGTCTCGATCTCCTTATCCCAATACTTTCCTCTTGGTCTGGTCATGCCACTGCCTCCCTCAATCTTTAAGACCCGCCAGTTCTTTAGCCAGTCGTTTCTTCTCTTCCAAATTGGCCAACCTCTCCACCATGACCCTCTGAGCCTGAACCGGCCCAGCCCCATGCCATGTCCCTGGGCCATGCTGACCTGCTATCCAGTGCTGGAGGAATTTGGTGATGCGCATTCGTTTGTAAGCCGGGACTTTAGTCTTGTAATACTTTTCGATGTAGGCCTTCGTTTCGGGATTCTTCAACTCTCTTTCCGAAGGCATGGTCACAACCAGGCCTCCTGCCATATCGCCAGCTATCTTCATCATTTCCCAGAAGCCATGGGCAATATTGAGCTTTGCAATGTTGCCAAACATATCATCGGGTAGATAAACCCCTGATCCTATGGGTTCTTCTATTCCCTTAAAGGCTGAAGCCCATGTGCAAGCTCGTGCGGTCTCACTGAGAGCGATCATATCCGTGATTTTTTCTCTGACTTGGGGAATTTTTTCGATCCCGTTATATTCGACCAAAAGCTGGGTAGCCCCGATGATGAGATCTGCAAAGCCAACCTTACACGCCCCTCCGCAGTTCATCCGATGGATCTTGGCAAATCGGGAGACAAGATGCCGTGAGAATTCCACTTCCCCACACATAAAGACTCTTTCCCAAGGGATGAAGACATCTTCGAATACCATCAGAGAGGTCTCCCTCAGACCAAAGAGAGGATTGCCCAATTCCAACAGATCTTCGGCCTCATTTCTCTCCGCTGTGAATGGTGTATATTGGCAGATGTAGGTGATCCCTTTTGAACCATTGGGAACGGCAAAGGCTATAGCAAAATCCTCCTCTCCCTTTCTCAAAGCCTGTCCAACGATCACAATCGTCTCATTGGCTGCAATCGCTCCACTCTGGTTGACCTTCGCCCCCCTTACTACAATTCCATCTTTTCTCCTCTCAGAGATATGAAGGTAGACATCTCGGTCTTCCTGCTCCAATGGTCTTTTCGATCTATCTCCTTTTGCATCGGTCATGGCACCGGTGCAGGCCAAATCATTGTCCTGAAGATATTGGAGATACTCATTAAATCTCTCATGGTAATGGGTCCCAAGACTCCTATCCATTTCCCATGTGACGCTGGCCAATGCCGTGATGGCGTCGCATCCGACACAACGGTAGTTACAGGTGCCGATCTTCTGAGAGGTCAACAGTGCCATCTCCGCCCGCTTCTTCAAGTCCTCAACATCTCGATTTACATGAAGGGATCGGTTGATCTTTTCACCTGTGAGATGGGAGTAGGCTGTCATAATTTCCTCATGCTCAAAAGCGATGTCATAAATTTTCGCAGTAGCATCAATGACCGATCTGGTCGTGGAATTGGCAAAGAGATCCTCTACCCTCTTCCCCCCTATATAAACTATGGGTTTCTGTTCCCTGACGCTTTTTCGATATGCTTCAGAGGTTTTAAGCATGATTTTCTCCTTTTTTATTCGATGGCCTACCTTAAAATCTGATTTATAAAAAGGCTAAAAAACTTCTATCTTTTTAGCTTCCGGTTGTCTGGCCAGCCTACTGTAAATTTTGCCCTAAAATCCTTTGATAAAATCGCAAAGCATTTGAGCGGTCTTCTCAACGATTTTGGCACACTTCTCTCTACCCCCCTCCTTTAACCATTTTTTATTCTCCTCCGGGTTATCCAGATGATACCCTATCAAGTTATAACAATCTCTGCTTCCAAACTCTTTCTCGAATTGGTCAAAAAATTCTCGGCATTTCTCATAGGCCTTTAAGGCCGCTCCCCGATCCTTTGGATTGGTTCTCCCTAATTTCATGCCTATGGCCATCACCGATCCAGTGAGGGCTCCACAGAGCAACCCTTTCAGTCCAACCCCTCCACCAAATCCAGTCGCTAAACTCGGCATAAGGGGATCTTGATATCCTAAATAGTCCTTGAAACTCAAGGTGATCGACTCCGCTCAGTTAAACCCCTGATCAAAATAACCTTTAGCCTTCTCTGAGATCAATTTCACATCATCTACTTTTTCCATGGCACACTCCTTCTATAAATTCATTTTCTATTTCCCCTTTTTCTACAACGTTCCTCGATTTCGGCCACTTCGATCATTGAAACTCCGATCCGGTCTTTTACACTGCTCAAGGGATTAAAAGATTCCAATTTCGCAAATACCTCTGACAAACTCTCTTTCGTCATCCGTTTGATGCGGATCAATGGTGTGTTACCAATTGTTTTGGTTATATCATCATAGATAGACACGAGCCATTTTCATTGTCCCTTTCTTTGATTTTCCCTTTCCTCCTTGTGCTCATAAAGTGCTCATAAATTCTTCTTTTATAAGAAAAGGCTGAAAAGACCTAAATCCTTTTAGCCTCCAGTTGTCTGGTCAGCCTATGGATGCCAGTTTACCCAGATCCTACATTACCAACTATATTATCCTTACCTCCGTGGACTCCTCCCATTAACCAAAGAATCTTCCTTGTCAAGGCGGATCTTTTCAGTCTTGTCTATCTGAACCACTTTCGAATCTTGCACAATAATCTGGACATAGCCATATCGAATACTCCTTATCGCTTTTAAAATTTGCGAAAGAAGTTCTTCTTCATTTATTTTGAAATTTGAAATAGCTTTTTCCACTTCAATATTCTCTTAATGCCATTTATAAAGTATATTATTACGGTAGACTTTTAACCGAAAAAAATTAGATATAGTACATTTGGTATTCAGCTCTCCGTTCAGCCATCCCTTTTGTCCTGTTACAGATATCTGCTAAAGTGACACGGTCCAGAATTTCGGCCGTTGCATTTTCCACGTCGACCATCACGCTACGGATTCCGCACGTTATCTCCTTTGAGCAGCTCGCATGGCCACTACTTACACATCCCAGAGGAGCCAGTGGTCCGTCAATCAACCGTATCACCTCACCAATGGAAATCTTATCTGGAGGTCTGTTTAAAGAATATCCTCCTCCAATTCCCCTTTTACTCTGAAGGAGGCCTGCATTTTTGAGGATGATCAGAATCTGTTCCAGAAATTTCCCGGGAATTTCCTCTTCCCGCACGATATCCTGTATCTGTCTCAAACCTTTCCTGTAATTTTGGGCAAGATCCACCAAGGCCCGCATCGCATATTCTCCCTTCCTGGTAATCTTCATGATATTGCCCCCCCATTCATTAAAGTATATAAAGTCTATCAAATATGTAGACTTTTACATTAAAAATAAAAAAATGTCAAGTCTTTTTTGAAAAAATCTCGTAACTGTTTGTAATAATTTGTAATTGCAAAACATGAAATAACAAAATTTGTTCAGGTGATCTATTATAATATTCTAAAGAAAGGGGAATTCTTTGGAAAAACCTCCTAAAATCTCCTATTGGAAAATGTGATACTTCCGAGGTTCAATATCGAAATTTCCGATTTGACTTATAGGAATACTCCGTATAATACAAATTATCTGAACCTGATTGCTTAATCTTCGGGAAGAAGAATGTGGTCGGTTGTCAATGGAGGTGAATATAGAAATGAGAGAGATCGATTGTCGGGGCATGGCCTGTCCCCAACCTGTTATTACGGTAAAACAGGCATTGGAAGAAATGAAGGAGGATGAATTGACACTCATTGTGGATAATCCTTCCTCCTGTGAGAATGTTAAGCGATTCGCATTGGGTCAGGGATGTTCTGTGGAAGTGGAGAGTAGAGAAAGGGATTTCTATATTCGTATCCAAAAAGGTAGACCAATTGAGGAAGCGAAAATTCATCCAAAAGAAGAAAAAGTAGTGGTTTATATTAACTCTCACCTCCTTGGAGTCGGAGATGAGGCGCTGGGAAGATTCCTGATGAAGAATTTTTTAAAGACCCTTTTAGAGCTAAAGGTAAAACCGGATCGTGTGATCCTGATCAACAGCGGGGTGCAATTGGCGGCAGAAGAATCCGAGGCCTTGGAGATGCTCACGAAGTTATCAGAGTCCGGGACGGAGATCCTCTCCTGCGGCACCTGCCTCGACTTCTATGGATTGAAGGAGAAGATGAGGGTAGGAAGGGTTTCCAATATGTATGAAATCCTCCAGTCCCTTTTAGATGTTGATCGTTTGATCAAACCATGATGAAAGGATCGTTCCACCAATTAATAAATGCCAAAAAGTATCGCCGACCATACATGAAAAAGGGAGGGTGAACCATGAAGCGATGGACTAAGGTCTATGATGATATTGCCATTGTGTTTTACCGTTTGGTATGGAGAAGGGCATGGCCCATATGGGTTGGGGCGTTGGCGCTTGCTTTTGCGAATATCTTTATGTTTGCTTATGCCCGGGCATTGGGGGTCTTTCCCCAGATGGCGATGTGGGGCAGTTGGGTCTATAATCTTCTCGGTATCAAGGTAGAGGCGCCGTTTGCCGCCGTCCCTCTAACTCCTCCTCATCTCGACATCCATAGCATGATTGATTTCGGGATAGTCTTTGGCGTTGCCATCGCAGCTCTCATTTCTGAAGAGTTTAAGATCAGAAAAGATGACTGGCAGGGATATCTGGCGGCCATTGCAGGAGGAGTGCTGATGGGTTTCGGAACGGTTTTAATGCCGCCATGTAATGTGGGGGGGTTCTACACCGCCACCATGGCACTCTCTTTGGGTGGGCCAGTAGCTGCTTTAGGACTTCTCCTGGGCGGGTATGTAGGCGGACTTTTTCTAAAGTGGCAAGCAAACCAAGCTGCCAATGCAGTCGATTTCAGTGCGGCGCCTGTAGGTGAACCCGTAAAAAAAGCCGGGGCCTCACTCCAGCCATATATTGGAGTGGCAATCGGTATCCTTCTTGCTATAGTGGCTTTCATATATTTCTCGCTGGGGAAACCGAAGTTCACAGGTTTACTGCTTTTCGGTGCGTTGTTCGGAATCATCTTCCAGCGCTCAAGGCTATGTATGGCGGCTGCCTTTCGTGAAATCTTGGTAAGTAGGAATGGCACCGTCATGAAATGGATATTGTTCAGCATCGCGATCGGGACTGTTGGCTTTGCGATCCTCAAATCTCAGGGGTATCAACAGATGCATTTTGTATTTCCTGCGGGATTGCATACGGTCGTTGGCGGATTCATCTTTGGGATAGGAATGGTAATAGCTGGCGGCTGTGGAGTGGGCATTCTCTGGCGCTCCGCAGAAGGTTATGTCCGTGCCTGGATAGCTCTTATTGCAGGGGCATTGACATCTGGATCATGGGTCCTTATCTATGGGCATCGGGTGGGCGAGGGATGGTTGTATGGAAAACCCTTTTCCCTCGGGCATCAATTCGGATGGTTTGGCGGAACAGCACTGATCCTTTTGTTTCTCGCCTGTTTTTATATCTTGATCACTTATGTGGAGGCAACGAAAAATGAAAAAAATTAAAACCATAAAAGTGGGTGAAAGACATTATCAGGTGGACATGAGAGGGTGGATGTGCCCTTATCCCAAGTATGCGGTAGAATCATTGATCCGAAAGCTTGAAGACAACAATCGAATGGATATGCTTGTAGATTGCCCTTCTGCCCCTGATGATGTGCCAAAAGTGGTGAAAGCAATGGGTGGAAAAGTCCCAGAGGTAAGCCAGGTCGGAAGCGGCGAATGGCGGATAGTTATCGTCAAATAAAACAATAAGGATCTTTTTAATTATTTAGAAAATTAATCAGATAACTTCAAATGATCAGGAGGATAATTTTATGGCAAATAAAGAAATTAAATGGTCCATTTTAGGATTGGCTGTCGTCCTTCTTCTGTTTAATGTTTCTGAGGCAAAAGAGAAAGCTATAGAAGTGACCTTTAAGCTAAATCTGAAAGCACCGGAAAATTCAAAAGAGGTGGGGCTCTGGATCCCATATCCGGTATCTGATGAAAACCAGATCATAGAGGATGTAAGGATTGATGGCAATTATTCCTCCCGTGGTGTTTACAAAGAAAAGGAATTTGGCAACTCGATCCTCTATACGGAATGGAAAAACCTAACGAAAGAAAGGACCCTCACTTATACCTTTAAAATAAGAAGAAAAGAGGTCGTGAAGAAGGACTTTCCCAACGACGAACAACCCTTGAACAAAAAAGAATTTGCAAAGTTCCTTATGCCAACCAGTCTCGGCCCAACTTCTGGAAAAGTGAAGGAAACCGCAGAAAATATTACAAGGGGAAAAAAGACCACCTTTGTCAAAGCGAGGGCGATTTATGATTGGATCGTGGATAATATGTATCGTGACCCCCAGATAAAGGGCTGTGGCATTGGGGATGTGGAAAGGCTCCTTGAAAGTTTGGGTGGTAAATGTGGGGACATCCACTCTGTCTATGTTGCCCTGGCAAGAAGCGTAGGTGTCCCTGCACGAGAAATTTTTGGAATCCGTATTCCAAAGGGAAAAGAGGGAGATATGACGAAGGCCCAACATTGCTGGGCAGAGTTCTACCTCCCGGGATATGGCTGGGTGCCCGTTGATCCATCGGATGTTAGAAAAATCATGCTTGAGAAGAAATTAAATTTAGGAGAGGAGAGGGATTACAGGGAATACTATTTTGGCGCCGTGGATGAAAATAGGATCGCCTATGGGATGGGCAGAAACCTCATCCTCAACCCTCCCCAGAGAGATGGAAACCTGAATTATTTTATGTATCCTTATGCAGAGGCGGATGGAAAGGCACTGGATGATTTATTTGGATTCAATTTAGGATATACAATCTCTTTTAAGGAACTCTAAGAGGAATAACAGCCCCCCACCCTCCCTTCCAAACTACAAAAGGGGGAAAGATGAGGGTGGGGGGAACAGAAGGCTAAATTTGAGGTAGATGATGACTTTCTTCAGAAAAAAAAAGACTCTGATCAGAAAAAAAAAGACTCTGACCGGACTCTCCCGCACCTGCGGCTGAGCGGCAAAAATCGGTCCGACAGATCTGTCGGAAGCGCTGAAAGCATTGAAGCCTCCCCAGGATCCAAACCTCCTGGTAGGTTTTGAGACCTGTGATGATGCGGCTGTTTATCGTCTGTCAGATGACCTGGCCTTCATCAGTACCGCCGATTTCATCACACCTCCTGTGGACGACCCTTACTGGTTTGGCCAGATTGCGGCAGCCAATTCGCTATCGGATGTATATGCGATGGGAGGAAAACCGCTGACAGCCCTGAATCTCATCATGTTTCCAATGAAAAAGCTTGGGGCGACTCTTTTAAGAGAAATACTCCGAGGGGGATCGGATAAGGTTTTAGAAGCAGGCGCTTCCATTGCCGGTGGTCATTCGGTGGATGACAATGAGCCCAAGTATGGTCTGGCCGTAACAGGAGTGGTTCATCCTGAACGCATCCTGACCAATTGCGGCGCCAAAGATGGCGACGCCTTGATTCTCACCAAGCCCCTGGGCACAGGAGTTTTATTTAACGCCTGCCGTTCCAAAAAGCTTCCCTTCCGCGAGTTAGAATTTATTCTGCCTCAGATCGCCTCACTCAATAAGAATGCCTTGGAAATTGCTTTGAATTTCGATATCCATGCATGCACCGACATAACGGGATTTGGTATCGTCGGACACGCATTGGAGATGGCCAAGGGAAGCGGGGTGGGGATCAACCTCTTCTATGACAAGCTTCCTTTCTATCCAAATGCACTTCATATGTATCGAAAAGGCGAAACCACAGGAAGCAATATAGCCAACAGAAAATTGGCCGAAGGATTATTTGAAAAATCAAAAAACTTATCCAGGGAGGAAGAGGAATTGCTGTTTGATCCTCAAACATCCGGTGGGCTTTTGCTTGCCCTGCCTTCCACCCATGCTGACCAGCTCACCATGGAATTGAGAAAGGCAGGTATGGAGACGGCTGTGCAGGTGGGTGAAGCAATGACAACTGACAGGCCATCGGTAAGGATTGTCTGAAAATGAGAGACCTCTGAACATTCAGGAATTCAGAAAAACATTTGTTTCAGAGCGCTGTTCCTGATTGGGAGAGTGGTTATGATTTGATTTCAAATCCTTTTTCCCTCAATATTTTTATGACCTCATCCAAATCCTTGTCCATTTTTCTGCATCCCTGGGGTATGGTGGTTACCCTTCCCAGGGTTTGTCGGGTGATTGGATTCTTGACTCCCAGAAATCCCATCTCCTTGAGAATCTCGATGAGATCTGGATACTGCTCGGTCAGCTCGTAAATGCTTTCGCTCAAGTTAATCTCTTTCATCTCACATTCCCTCATCCAGCAATCGCTTCTCCCCTTCCAGTTTCTTTATATCCGCTATATCCTGCGTGACCTCCAGTGTTCCCAGATACTCTCCGTTTTCGTCTCTGACTGCGAAATATCTTATGCAGATGAATCTTCCCCGGTAATGGATCCAGAAATCCACTGAATTTCTTTTCTTTTCCTTAAACGAAGTCAGGATTTTCTCAACGATCTCCAGGCTCTGGGGCGGATGGCAGTTCTGAACTTTTCTTCCTATCACCGTCTTCGTTCTTACGAAAATCCTGTCCCGGTTGGCAGAAAAATATTTCACCCTATCTTCTTTGTCAATAAAGGTGATGTCTACAGGCAGGGTATTCAACAGGTTCATCAATTCCTTCAGCTGCAATACCCCGGTGGGCAAAGAGATGGCATGATCCTCACCAATCTTTGGCTCCTCGACCACGGCTCTCTTTAACTCGGCAATAAGAGTTAGGGTATCGGTGGGTCTCTCAATGAAGACATACCCCACTTCATCGCTTTCTTTCAATATTTCCACCCAATCGTTCACATTTAATTTTTCCAGGGAGGTGGGGAAAAGTATGTTCTCCTCCTTAAAGATCATCCCATCCACTTCCTCGATCAAAGGATTCAGATAGGCATTTATAAACTCCTCTATATCCACCTCACCGATCTTCAAAGTCGCCGCTTTTAACAGGGCCCTGATCTCATCATCCTTGATCCACATCACTTTTGAAGGACCCATAAAGCCATATCTTTCCAGAAAGGGAAAGAGAAGTTGTTCCTTTTTCGTATAATGGATGTCCAGTCCGTTTAATTGGGAAAGGATATCTTTGATCTTTTTTTCTAATTGTCTGATATCATACCCGCTTCTATTTTTTATCAATTCTTTCAAGGAAGCGGTCAACTTTTCAATTTCAATGTTTTCCTGTTTGAACAAGTAAACCGGATGCGCCGGAGATTGTTCCGTGACCGTTGCCTCTTTTAATGCCGACTCGAACAACAGGGCGTGCACATTGCATAATTTTTTTATCTCTCCGGGTGAAAGACCGTCGTCTATAAGCGACTGCTCAATCTCAGCGATCTGGGAGGAGGAGATGCTTCCGACTTCCTTTACAAACCGGTCCTTTGCTTCCTCCACCGACATGCCCTGATGAAGCTTTAAGATGATATCTTTGACTATCTCTTTTTCTTTCTCCTTTTGGGTCAACTGCTCGCTCATTTCTTAACTCCTCTGCACTTTTATAAACTCTGAAATGTTTTTATTTGATCTCCACCCTCTTTGAAAATCCGTAACTTTTCATTTTAAGTTCTGCAAGCCTCACCTGGGGGTAGAAAAAATTATATAGAAGAACATCATAGAAGTCTATAGGTCAATAATAAATATTTTTTATTGACAACTCCAATCCTATGGTGTTAAAATTTAAGCAATGTTAAAAAAGGCTTTGAGCATATTCATCTCCATTCTTTTACTGCTATCTCTTTTAACAGGGGGGGTGGGGTTTTCCCTGGAGGTTAGCAATGGTCTTCCCTCTTTTCAAAAACCCTGCAATATGGATCACTGCAATCCACAAGTGCCGAAATGTCCACAATGTCCCTCTTCAAGTTCCACCATTCAATTTCACCAAGAGGCTGCAGTCTATTTGCCAACGCCTATTTCCTCTTTTATCCTCATTAGCGTAAGCGCCCTCTCCGATCAAGGAGTTGTCAAAGCAATATTTCACCCACCCACATTCAATTCGTAAACCGATCGTTACCCTCTCAAAATTTTTTATTTAAATATTCGATTTTCCTTCGAGGAAAAATCAAACCTTAAGGGATAGATTTCTCTCTTCCTGACTTCTCTGTGAAGAATCATAGAGAGGAGAACCAAATGAAATGCAATCATTGTGGGTTGGAAAACCCAAAACAGTCAAAATTCTGTAGAAAATGCGGAACATCCTTACGGGTCCACATTCGATGCCCTCAGTGTGCCTCTGAGAATCCTGGGGATTCTATATTCTGCATGAAATGCGGCGAAAGTCTATCAGGAGTCCAAAAATCAGTTAAAGGAACTCAACGTAAATGCAAAAACTGTGGTCATTTCAATGAGCTGGATGCCCTCTTCTGCACTGCCTGTGGTAAAGAAATCATCAAAGCATCTGAAGAAGACCACAAACGACAATCGGCTGGTCCCTCTTACAAGATGATCATCCTTGTTATTGGTGTGGTCTTTCTCGTCGGCATTTTCGTCAAACTCGGAACAACTTTCTTCACAGAGCAAACGACTTCCAAGACACCGTCATCATCAGCTTCTGTCTCAAGACCGATCAAAGTGGATGAGTCACAGGTGATTGCTGTGGCCAAGAATTTCAAATGTGCCTGTGGCGGATGTGGTGAACTTCCTTTGGCCACCTGTGAATGCGATATGCCGAAAGGAGCAGTGGAGGAGAAGAGGTTCATCCGTGAGAAGCTGGCCGAAGGTTTTACCGTGGAACAGGTGATTGAACTATTAGACAAAAAGTATGGCCACCGCGTTTAAGTGGAGAGGAGGGAAAAGGATGGAGAGTATTCCAGAAAATACCAATAGGGCAATATGTCCTTCATGCAACGGAGAGAACGAAAAGAAGGCTCAATTTTGTGTCCACTGCGGGAATCCATTTCCGAGAAAAAGAAGATTCTTGTTCAGAAGTCGGTATGTGCTCTTTGGAGTAATCAGTCTGATCTTCGCAGGAACAATGGCGTACTTCTTAATGGGTGGCCTTGAATCCAGACTCGTGGGAAAGGTGAACGGGGAAGGGATTACCCTCAAAGAGTTTTCTGATAAATTAGAACGGGCCAAGAAATTTTATGAGCTCCGTTTCGGACAAAACCTTTTTCAGGGTGAAGAAGGAAAAGAAAATCTGAACCGTCTCAAAACAGATATTCTTGATGAGATGACGACGGAGAAGGTCCTTCTCCAAGAAGCAAAGAGTGCTGGCTATACTTCAGCACCTGATGAAGAGATTTCGAAGCAGGTGGAAGGGATTAAGGGGAAGTATGGTTTAACCGATGACGATCTCAAGCAAAAAATGGGCGTAAGTATCGAAGATTTGAAAGAGGAGCTTCGAAAAGGGTGGGTCATATCTCAATTCCTTGAGAAAGCTGTTCTCAAAGGTGATCAACAAAACGGCGAAGTGGTCTTCGCACAGTGGTTCACCAAAGCAAAGCAAAAGGCCAAGATTGAAACTTATGAAAAAAATGGAACCCGTTTATACGGCAAAGGCTTCCTGCTGCAAAAGTGGATGCGGGGGGGGAAGGGCTCAGTCTCTCGATCCGAAGATGGAACAGGAGGCAAAGGCAAAGGCCCTCGAATATTACGAAAGAAAGACCCAGAAGAAAGGGGCAGAGGCAAAGGTCACCAATTTTGGATGTCACATTCAAGTGGATATCATCGAGGGCGGAAAAGTTATAGTCTCCCTGACTTACAGGCAGGGAGAAGTTCAAGAAATATGAGAAAGGATTCAAGGGGTCAAGTAAGAGCCTTTAAAAAGCCTACAAAATTTTTGAAAAACAAGGGCTTGAACCCGTGAACCCTCGAACCCAAAACCCTGAAATCACAAAGGAGGATAAATTCAATGAAAGCATGTCCAAAATGTCAAACCAAAAACCAAGAGTCAAGTCGTTTCTGTAAAAAGTGCGGTTGTGAATTTTCAAGCTCCTCATTTCAGGATAAGAAGGAGAAGGTAATGGGTAATCATAAGAGGAAGCGCCTCTGGATTCCGGTTTCCTTAGCCGTCATTGCCGTTGTACTGGTGGGCATGGGTTACTGGATCATCGAGGGAAATACCACAGCTAATCCGAAGGTTTCTACTCAGCCAAAGGTCAGTGAGAAGGTAGACTACACCGGACAGTCGATACGCATGATCGATATTTCGGCCAAAGCAGAGAAAGGGAAGATATCCATTCCTCTCGATATTGTCAGGGAGAAGAGGATGGTTCGATTCGAATATGAAAACAATGGGAACAAGATTCCCCTCCTCGCCTATATCACCCCGACCGGGAAGGTGGTCACCGCAGTATCCATGTGTGAGCCATGCAAGTCCACCCGCTTCCACATAAAGGATAAGAGCATGGTCTGTAATGCCTGCTACACGGAATGGCAACTGGAAACTCTTAAGGGGATCAGCGGCGGCTGTCTCAACTATCCACCTGATGTGATCCCGAGCACCGTCGAAAATAATCAAATCCGGATCGACGAAAAAATCATAAAGGAATGGAAGCCGAGGGTGTGATATCAATTCACAGTAGGCAGTAACCAGTGATCAGTGATCCATAATCAATAGTTAAAAATTGAGGTAATATATATGCGACTTAAAGACATTTCTATCAATAATCTGCGGAGGCGGAAAGGGAAGGTCTTTTTTCTCATCCTGGGTCTTACCATCGGTATCACGACTGTGGTCACCCTTATCTCCATCACCCGGATGATGAACGAAGATATTGCTAATAAATTGGATGAGTTCGGAGCCAACATCCTCATCCTTCCCCGATCGGATGATTTATCTCTTTCTTATGGAGGGATAAACATGGGAGGGGTTGCTATCGATTCTCAACGCCTGAAGGATTCTGATATCCCGAAGATTCGGGAGATTGAGGTTCGGGAAAACATCAGCACGGTTTCACCAAAGCTCATCGGGGTGATGGAGATAGAGGGGAAGAAAGTCCCTTTGATGGGAGTGAAATTCTCGGAAGAGGTAAGACTGAAGAAGTGGTGGAAGGTTCATGGAGCGTTTCCAAAGAATCGGGAAGAGATCCTGCTGGGAAATGAGGTGGCGGTTCGCCTTTTCAAGAGCACGGGCGATACATTAGCCATCAATGGTAAATCGGTCAGGGTTTCGGGAGTCCTGGATGAGACGGGATCGCAGGATGACTTCGTCATCTTCGCCGATCTGGCTTTTGTTCAGGAGACGATGAAGAAACCAGGGGGGGTGAGCTTGATCGAGGTCTCGGCCTTCTGTAACACCTGCCCCATCGAAGAGATTGTCAGCCAGATTTCGAAACAATTGCCTCATGCCAAAGTGACGGCCATCAAACAAACCCTTCAGACTAAGATGGAGGCTCTGGACCATTTCAAGAAATTTTCTGTGGGGATATCGATCATTGTCCTTCTCATCGGTAGTTTGATCGTCTTCACGAACATGATGGCCTCAGTGAATGAGAGGAAGAGAGAGATTGGAATCTTTCGTGCCATTGGGTTCCGAAAATCTCATGTCGTACGGATCATCTTTTTAGAGGCTTTGATCGTTGGGTTGATTGCAGGAATAATAGGATATGCTTTGGGTCTGGGGGTTTCCCAGGTCATCGGTCCAATAATTACTGGAATGAAAGGTGGGAAAATATTTATCGATCCTTTGTTGGCCATAGGGGCTATTTTCCTGTCTTCTCTGATCGGGATCCTTTCGAGCGCCTATCCTGCCATTCATGCCTCGAAGATGGATCCAACAACGGCGCTAAGAGCGCTATAAAGACGTTGGAGGTTAGAGAAGCGTCCCAGCAGGGGACTTGAGGCTGAAGGCAGAAAATAGGTTTTACCTCAAGCGAAGCCCTGAACCATATTAGGTGCAGAGCGAAGCGGTCCTCCAACCTCAAGTGAAACGGTCCTCAAACGGAGGTTTTTATATGAGTCTGATTGAAATAAAAACATTAAACAAAGCTTATGAAAGCGGGGATGAGCGCATCATGGCCCTCGTCGATGTCGATCTGAATATTGAAAAGGGAGAGTTTATCTCTGTGATGGGGCCCTCTGGTTCTGGAAAGTCCACACTTCTGACGATTCTGGGAGGCCTTAACCATCCTACAGGAGGAGATGTGGTCGTGGATGATATCCCCATCTACAAGCTTTCACTGGAGAAGCTGGCCGATTTCAGAAGAGAATACCTGGGCTTCATCTTCCAATCTTTCCAATTGATTCCCTACCTCACAGTGATCGAAAATGTGATGCTTCCGCTTTCTATCACAGAGAGGACTAACCGGGAGCAGGTGAAAATGGCCGAGGAGATTTTGGAAAGAATTGGATTGAGAGGAAAGGGGAGGAGACTTCCGGACCAACTCTCAGGGGGAGAGCAAGAGAGAGTGGCCATTGCCAGGGCATTGGTGAATTCACCTCCTATTCTTATGGCCGATGAGCCCACAGGGAATCTGGACTCCAAAACCGGAAAAGAAATTATGGACCTGTTTAAGTCCTTAAATGAAGAAGGACAAACAATCGTCATGGTGACCCATAATCCAGAGAATACCGCCTTCTCAACCCGAACGATCTTTCTCCAAGACGGAAGGGTGAACGGAAATGATTCGAAGAAGTGATGGAAGTGAGAGGAGATAGAGTATGCTTAAAAAGACATTCTTACAAGTCGCCTGTCTCATATTTCTTTCTTTTTCTCTGGCCACCCAAGGGTTTGCTCAAAAAGATAACATCGCCCAAATAGCCATTGATACTGTCAGGAGTCACGTGGGGTTGCCTCCCGGGGTAGAGATTAAGTTTATTGAGAAGAAGGAAAGTCCTGTCCCGGGTTTTTATTCCGTAAAGATGGTGTTGGCGACTCCGGACAAAGAGATCCCCATTGTAATCTATGTGGATAAGGCAGGGGAAAGGGTGTTTCTTGGGACCCTTGTCGTCAAGGGAGAAAATGTCACCAGGAAAGAAGCTGGAGAGCCGAAACCTCGCAAGGTTGATCCGGCCCTTTTGGAGATGGAGAGATCTCCCTTCAGAGGCCCTGCCCAGGCAAAAGTGACGATTGTTGAATTTTCAAATTTTCACTGCTCCTATTGTTTGAAGTCGTGGAAGCAGATGGAGGGGCTGCTGCAGAAATATCCTCAGGATATTAAATATGTCTTCAAACACTTCCCACTTCAATCCAATGGGAAGGCATGGGAGCTATCCGAAATGGTTGCAGCGGTGCAGATGGTAAGCAACGAAGCTTTCTGGGTCATCCACGATTTCTTCTTCTCTGACGAGGGTCAGGCGATTATCAATAATGACAGAGAGCAATTGAGGCTGAGAATAGAAATCATTTTGAAACAGAAGGGTTTCGACATGAAACCATTTCAGGCAGCCCTTACGGCCATGTACGGGAAGGCCAGGGTGGAAGAGGATGTAGCCATTGGAGCAAAGATCGGAGTGAACGCAACTCCCTCAACCGTCATAAACGGCAATTTTGTGCGCGGGTCTTTGCCGGAAAAGACAATCGAGAGGCACCTCGGAAGATAATCCCAAATCAGGGGTGAATGGGCTGCAAAAGAATGAGCGCCAATGGCCCCCCTGTCTGCCAGAACCCTTCACCCTTGAGATCACAGCGAAGAAATGGAGAGGACCGATTGATGAGGAAACTGCTTGTCATCCTTTTTTGTATCGCTTTTCTTTCTCCGCTTACCCATGGCAATGCCCAGCAGTCCGGCTCTATCCAGGTCTATGTCTTTTACATCGACGGGTGCCAGGCCTGCGGGGGCATTCTCCAGGGCTATCTCCCGACTCTCAAATCCATGTACCCGTCCCTTGAGATAAAGACCTTTGATGTGGGCAACCCGGCCTATTATGAGGCTCTTGTCAAGCTGGAACAAAAATTTGGTCAAGGGGGAAACGAACTTCCAATTTTATTTATCGGTGATCAACTCCTCTCAGGAGAGAATGAGATCATGGAAAAATTAGAGCCCCTCGTCCTGGAATTTCAGTTGAAAGGTGCCGTTCCTCTTCCTCCATTTGAAATAGCGGTCATCGCCAAACCCTCTGAAAAAACTTTTTCAGTAGATCTGGCCTATTTTTATCAGAAGGGATGTTCAAAATGTGATCGGGCAAACGTCCTTCTCAAATATATTGCAAAGAAGTATCCCCAGTTAAATATTAAAGAGATTGACCTCAATACCCCTGATGGGAAGCGTTTGAACGAAACCCTATCCAACCGACTTAATCTCTCTATGGAGAAGCGTTTGATCGCACCGAGTATTTTTATCGGGAACGATTACCTCCCTCCTGGCGAAATCATAGAATCCAAAGTTGAGGTATTGATCCAGAAATATGAGCGAGTGAGTGTTGGTTCGAGTGATCGTAAATCAGTTTCACCAGCACCATCACCCGCACCAACACAAGAGGAGATCAAGAACGCTGAAGAATCCATAGTCGAACGCTTCAAGTCTCTTGGGATTCTAAGCATCGTATCTGCTGGCTTGCTCGATGGCATCAATCCCTGTGCCTTTGCGACCCTCATCTTCTTCATTTCCTATCTCACCTTTGTGGGCCGAAAGAGAAAAGAGATTCTCTGGGTGGGCTTAGGGTTTTCGGGAGCGGTTTTTGCCACCTATTTATTTATCGGCCTTGGTATTCTCAGCTTCATCCAGTACCTCTCGTTCTTACCGATCTTCTCTAAGGTCGTCTATCTCCTGACCATTGTCTTTGCCCTTATCCTGGGGATCTATAGCTTTTACGATTACATTCAACTGAGGCGAGGACGGGGTTCAGAGATGAAACTTCAACTTCCAGAATTTTTGAAGAAACGGATCCATCGGACCATCCGGGAAGAAAGTAAGTCTACCAGCTATTTTCTTGCCGCTGTGACAGCCGGTGTCATCATCTCCCTTCTCGAATTTGCGTGCACAGGTCAGGTCTATCTCCCTACCATCCTCTTTGTAACGAATATTCCATCCCTCAAGACAAGCGCCATCTCTTATCTCATTTTATATAACATAATGTTCATCGTCCCTTTGTTAATCATCTTTGGAGTGGTTTACTGGGGTGTGACTTCAGAACAGTTGTCCTTCTTTCTCAAGAAGAGGGCACCTTCCATTAAACTTTTTACGTCTCTGCTCTTCTTTGCCCTGGCAGGGATACTGATTTTGAGCTCGTAGAAGCCTGGAAATATTACAGACGTCCTCATTTAGATATAGATATGAAAAAAAGGATTATTCTGTGGCCATCACCCTTATTTGTTTTGCGGTCCGCTGCTTCAATCTTTATGCGGCAGGAAATTAGGACAATCTGAGGCGGGTATCTACACAGTATGAACTTCCATTACAAGATAGTTGAAATGTTACTGGCAGCTTCTGTGGCGACAGTCTTTGCAGTCTTACCCTCTTTGGCAACAGACCGTTCTCGTACCGAGGTGGAACAGTCGGAGGTGATCAAAGAAATTAAGAATTTCAGAGAAGAAAGGGATGACTTTTTTAAGAATCATCAAAGGTCTCCCCTGAAGTGGGGTGACAAATTGAAGTTCCACCGCTTGAGCTACTATCCAATTGATCTCAAGTATAGGTTTATTGGAAAGATCGAGCGATACACCTTGGACATACGGGACCCCCAATATTATGCTACATTTATGACGAACAAGGGGACCAAGAAGCGGTATGTCCGGTACGGCCAATTCAAATTTATTTTGAACGGAAAAGAATATAGACTTCAAATTTATAAATCGATACTCAGTGATACGCTCTTCATTCCCTTTAAAGATAAGACAAACGGGAAGGAAACCTATTCAGGAGGAAGATATTTGGATGCGGAGATAATGCTTCCGGGATATGAAACGGTCATTGACTTCAACATGGCCTACAATCCATCTTGTGCCTATAATGAAAAATTTACCTGTGTCATTCCTCCAGAGGAAAATATATTGAATATCGAGATTCAAGCGGGTGAAAAGAAGTTCCGATGATAATGACTAAAATCTAAACTCTCAAAAGAGCGATCAGAAAAAATTAATTTAGGAAGAAAAGGAGACAATCTTATGAAGATTCAAAATCTTAAAACAAAAATTATTGGTCCAGTCCTGCTTTTGCTCCCTATGGCGTGCATGCATTTAGGCGATGGCCACCATTCCGGAGGTCAACACTCCATGTTCCCTCATACTTCATTCCAATCTTCGCCCCATGGTCTTGCTCCTGACGGTATGATAGGAGTAAAGGGAATGGCAATTCCTCAAGATGTTAAGGATACGGAATGATCTGATGAATTAGACAACCGAAGAGGGATGATTTAAAGAATTGGGGGGAAAGGGTCTCTTGATGGAAATCGTAACAAAACAAAGAAGTTCATAACTCCTTCTTCTTGTTTATAAAGAGAATTATATATATCATAATATAATGCAAGGTCTTTTTTAAATTTTAATGAGGGGAAAATGGACTTAGCCAAAAGAATCTTAATCCTCATCCTCTCTCTTCTCTTTTTGTCTTCTACGATATTGCCCAATCTTTGTTCAGCAACAGAACTCCCTTCAACCAAGACAGATTCAAGTCCATATTTTAGTGAGCCGGATCATTCTCATCATCAACATCCCACTTGTAACAATGAAAGTAAAACCCCCTGCCCGAGCAATCATTTCTGTTGTAATCTGACCGCTCAAATAGGAACACCCTATCTCATTGTGTTAGACTTTCACTTTGCAACTTCTGTTGAAATCTTTTTTCACACCTTGGAAGTTACAAAATCACTCTACCATCCACCTCGACCTCATCTTTACCCTGTTGTTGCATAAATTCTGCCCTTTTCAAATCTTCAAGGTTGATATTGTGGAGCGTACAAACCGTTCCTTATTTAACTGATCCGATCAATTCGATCGTATCTTGACGCAACAATAGGGTTTAATCACTTCTTTTTCACCTCAAGAATAATTTGAATTCCAATTAACGGCTGTCTACATCAATTGGGCCCTTGGTTCCATTGAAGGGTTTAGTGAAAATTCCTCCAAAGGAGGTGGTCTTATGAAGTCCTTACAAGTGGGAGATAGAAACTCCGATTTTTATGATAGAACTATCACCTTTACTGATCTTCCTGAAATCAATTCTCTGAAAATTATCACGATTTTAAAACACCGAGGAGCTGTTCAGAAGGCGCTTGAAATGATCGAAACAAGAATGCAAGATCCTCCCACCCTCGGGGAATTAGCCTCTTTCACAGGATTGAGCCGGACCTATTTTTCATTTGTATTCAGAGAGGTCATGGGAGTGAGGTTACAAAACTACCTCACCCAGACCCGCCTCAATAAAGCCAAAGAGCTTCTGGGCAACATCGATTTAAAGATCAAACAGATTGCTTATGAAGCTGGTTTCAGCGATCCCAATTATTTCTGTCGTGCTTTCAAAAAAAGGACGGGGTCCAATCCAACGGATTGGAGGCTGGCAAAATATCTAAAACATAAAAACCGTAATGGAGTCCAGAAAACTATCTAAAAAATCCAGAAGTTCATAACTTCTTATTCTTGTTCACCTAAAGAGGGTGTGGTAACGATGATGTAAGATTAAAATTTTCTAATGAAAGGAGGTGAAAACGGTTTTACGGTGTTGAGTGTTTAGCGAAAAGTGTAAAGTGTATGGGGAAAAATGGTAATCCGAATCAATCACCGACACTATTCACTAACACAAAAAAACAGAGGAGGAAGAGATATGAAAAAGTTTATTTTTCTAAGTATTGTTGGGCTTCTGGTTCTATCTTTTGGAACCACAGTCTACGCCCAGAAAGTCGAATTCAAGGCATCCGGATTCATCGATGCCGTTTACTTCGGGGCAAGGAATGTACCTTATGCCTATGATATCCCCACCTGGACTCCTTTTTTTGCATGGGCACCTCCACTCTATGGCCCATCCCCTCTATTTGATATCGGAACATCGGGTCGCGGCCAGGCTCTCGATAAGGAACGTTCATTATGGCAAACCCGTTCGAGGCTCAAATTTGATTTTGTGACGGATAAAAATTTGAGTGGAACGATCCTCTTTGAGATGGATTCAGGCCATTGGGGTGAGGCTGGTGACGGAAGAAACAATATAGGGAGATGGTCTGCTGACCGGGCAGGAGTTGAGATTAAGAATGTCTATTTTGATTTCGGCGTCCCTGTCGTCCCGGTGCCGATAACCGTTAGAGTGGGTCTTCAGGCTCTCGCCGTTAGGCCCCATATGGTTGCATTAAGCGATGGTATGGGTATCACCGCCGGCATCAAAGTTGACCCTGTAACCATCCAGCCATTATGGTTCAAGGCTCTGGAGAACCAGGATTTTTCATCAGACGATGTTGACATCTATGGTCTTAATGTATCTGCCAAAATCGGGAAACTTACTGCGGGCGGCTTTGCACTTTACTATAACGAGAACACATACCCACTTCCATCAGCTGTTACTTCAACAGTCAACTTTAACTCCGATATGTGGTGGTTGGGAGCCTATGCTGATGGAAGACTGGGGCCTGTAGATATCAACTTTGACTTTGTCGTTGATAGAGGGAAAGTGAATGACCAACGAAACATAGTCGCTCGAGCCCGTGATGTTAAATACCGTGGCTGGGCAACTCGTTTGAAGGTTGACTACCCCTGGGAGAAGTTCAACTTCGGAGTGGTTGGGATGTATGCATCAGGTTCTGACCAGAAAAAGACCAATAACACTGGTCTCCCTGGAACCACCACACCCTTTGGCACTGCTACTACTAAAGTGAGCGGATATGTGGTACCCAATTCATCAGAACAATTTGCTTTTTCAGAGTCCCTGCTTCTTTCCGGATCGCCGATATGGCTGGGATTGCAAGGCTATAACGTCCTCAACTACAGCCAAATGCATCGAGGGAGTATTGGGGGAA
>JASEHH010000101.1 GCA_030017685.1 Thermodesulfobacteriota bacterium
TCCCTGTCCCAAACTCCGCCGCCTGGGCGATTTCGCTCATGGTGGTCTGGAAAAAACCCTTGGTGGCAAAGACTTTTCCCGCGGCCCTAAGGATCTCTCCGCGGTGGGCCAGATGCTCCCTCTCCCTCCTGCCGATTGTTTCCATATCGTTCCCTCGGTTCACAAAAACATTAATTCATTTTATGAACTACCATTCATTATTAAAATAAAAAAAAGGAGTTGTCAAATCAACCCTTTCTACTCCCCGTTCTGAAGCCCGGGGTATGCTCAGGGTTGATACTGAGCGGCGCTTTTTACCCCGATTTAAAAATCGGGGTTTGGCGCCGTCGAACGTATCAACCTCCCTCTTATCCCTTTTTCATATCTCCCCTTAACCCCCCTTCATCCCCCAATCTAACGCCCTCTTCCCCTGCTGCAGGCCCTCTTAATATAAGAGGGGGAAGGGGGAGTTATGGAATAGAGGGGGGTTACGAACCATATTTTTAGGATTTTAGCGAGAGGGAGACAATCTTGCCGCTCACCTCCAATGTATGGGTGATGATCCCTTTCAGGGACTCGATGAGGCCCAGATAGAGGGGGGAAGATTTGGGCATACAGACCCCCTGGATCAACCTCTCCTCATGTTCTTCCGAATACCCGTTGGCAATCTTTAATATGGATCTCACCTGTTCACCGATGTGTTGGGCAAGCAGTTTATTCTTTGTCTGGATCATATCCGGAAGGCTCTCCAGGAGGTCCATCGCCACCTGAAAAATATCATTCACCTCCTTCACGGCACGATCGCTGAAGAGGATGTGGTCTTTCACCATGGATGTCAGCCGGCCCACCATTCCCTCCATGTTGTAACCCATCCGGTCAAAACTGGAGGCCATGGAGAGGTAGGGCTTCGCCCATTCCTTTCCCTTCCCCCCGGGCGAGCTCCTCTCGATCACAAATCTGGCCAGCTCCGCCGAATCCCTTCGAACCTCTTCCTTCACCCTATCCGCTTCCTTGATCGACTTTTCAGTAAGCGTCCGAAAGCCCTCGAAGATAAGTTCCAGCATCTTGATCTCGCTCCGACAGACCTGAATGAGCCTCTCCTCCACATCCTTTTCCATTTCTCTTCTCCTCCTCTTTAAATGGAACCATTATGATGCCTTCCATTTATAGTGTAATTACTTTTACCATGGCTGTCATTCCTGTCCTGATCTTCATCGGGATTAACTTCAGCAGGAATCCAGATTAAAAAGACTGGATTCCGGATCAAGTCCGGAATGACAAAAGATGTAAAGTCTCCTCTGAGGCACTTAACTTTCTTAAAAGAGTTTCAACTGCTCTTTCGACTGTCCTGATTCTCTATGCTCGGGAAAAAGGTTGATCTTCCCGTAAACGCCATCATGGCCTGGAACGATCGAAACCTTTCCCTGCCTCATTCGGATGATTCCCTCCAGAATTCTGGGCGGAACAAAAGAGGCCAACTCATCGGGTGCGGCATCGAGAAGGATATGAAATTCTGATCCTCCCCTTTCGACCAGTCGATCATACTCTGCCTCCACCGTCTTCGTCCCCACCCGAACCCCCAAACCTCCGGCAATGACCTCCTCCAGGGGAATGAGGTGGATGGAAGGGATGGCGTTCTTCGGAATAAAACCCTCCTGCCGATCGGAAAGCTCTTCGATGCGGTGCATCACCCCTACGGTCAATCTTTTCCCGCATTGGGGGCAGAGGTACTGATGCGACCTGGTTTCAGCGGGAGAGAAGATCACCCCGCACTGGCGATGACCATCATAGTGATATTTTCCCTCTTCCGGAAAGAATTCAATCGTGAAGAGAAATTTTCTTCTGTCTTTCGTCCTGAGGATATCAACCACTTCTTGATAATTCAGCTCGCCATCGAAACCATTCGCCTCTCTTCCCAACCGATTGGGCGAGTGAGCATCGGAATTGGAAATGAGGGTAATGGCATCGAGGTTTGAGAGCCTCCAGTTCATTTCCGGATCAGAGGAGAGACCGGTCTCAATGGCCCGGATATGAGGAGTCATCTCTCCAAAACATTCCTCAATCGAGTCGAACCCCGAATTGGCTCCGAAGATCGAAAACCACGGCGTCCAGGCATGGGCAGGAACGATGAGGCAGTCTTCGGAGATATCGAGGATCATTTTGACGAGTTCTTTTGCGGCAAAACCGAAGATGGGTCTTCCATCTGAAGAAAGCTTTCCAAGATTCCCCAGCTTTGAATTAATCTTCTCCACCACCTCAAAAGAAGGGGCAAAGATGAGATTGTGAATCCGTCTTCCCTTACCTTTCTGGGAGTAAATGTTGCTGACCTCTGCGGTCAAAATGAAACGGACCCCCTCATCTCCTTTTTTCAACTGAAAGAGCCCATTGCCTGATGGAACCAGTTTCGATTGCAACTCCGCAAAATAGGTGGGATGGGTAAAATCCCCTGTCCCAAGCAGCGCAATCCCTTTCTTTTTTGCCCACCGGCCGAGCGTCTCCACCTCCATATCCTTGCTTGTGGCCCGGCTATACTTCGAGTGGAGATGAAAATCAGCGATGAACCGCATCAGTCAATACCTAAAATCCGAAGCACGAAATCCGAAATGGTTAAAACTCTAAACACTAAACTCTAAATCCTAAATAAATCCAAAACTCAAAAGATGATATGTTTTGAGTTTTGTGTTTTGAACATTTGGGTTTGTTTAGAGTTTAGGGTTTCGAGTTTAGGGTTTAACTTCCTCGTTTCGGATGGGTCCTAAAAAGGACGCTTCGCCCGAAATTCGTATTTCGGATTTAAATAAAAACTATCCCCCTTTACGTCACGACCTTATACACTGTGTCGTGCTCCCTTACCTTATCCTTATCCTTAACCTTGATCCCGATGTCAGCGCCCGGGCCCGCCTCCAGGACATTGCTGTTCTCAATTTGCATCGAGTCAATCGTCAGAGTGATGTCGGTCGTATGGCCGACGATGTGGATCTGGTCTCCCACCTTCAAGGAACCTTCAGAGATCCGGATGGCAGCCACGCCGATCTTTCCAAAAAACTTGATCACCTGCCCCACTTTCTTCTCTTCCATCTTCTTCCTCCTTTCGCAAGGGTTAAACCTCCACTCCCATATTCCTCAAACTTTTTAAAACATCTCCGACCTCGATCCGATTCAAGCACTCAAAATCTTTGCACAGGAAGAATCTTTCTTCAGCACAGGGCGAACAGGGAATCCCTCTTCGAACGACCTCGACCTTCTCCCCTCTTGGAGACCAGACTCTGTGATCGGTAGGGCCGAAGATGGCTAACGTCGGTAATCTTAGGGCAACTGCCATATGAGAGATGCCCGAGTCGTTTCCGATGAAGAATCGGCACCCTTCCATCACGGATGCGACCTGAACCAGGGGAAGCCCTTTTGCCAGAATCAGATGCGGAGAGGTTCGTTCCTCAAATGCCTGTTGAACCTCCGGCCCCTCGGCAGGACCGAGGACGATCAGGAATTTTCCTTTGAGTTGAGTTTGAAGATGACGAAAAAGATCTAAAATATTCTTTAAGGGCCAGATCTTTTTTCTGCTCCCGCTTCCCGGATGGAGGATGATCACCCTTGATCTCTCCTCAGGGGAGACCCCCCTTTCCATCCAGAAATCTTTTCCCCACTCCCGGTCCGACTCTCTCAGATGGAGTCTGGGATAAGTCTCTGAAAAAGGAATTCCGTATCGGGTTAGCTGTTTCAGAAGGTGATCCGACAAATGGACCCCCTCGTCCCAATTCGGTAAGGGATTGATATGAAGTATCCGCCCCTGGCAGACTCTTTTTAAATTTCCGATGAGCGTTCCCTCCCCATCCTTTCCGAAGACGACAATGAGTTCAAAGGTGCTAAAGAATTGGGAAAGGGCACGGTCCAATGGCCCCTGACGGACGAAGAAGGTGGCCATCCCCTTCTGGTCGATGGAAAAAATCTCTTCGGCATAGAAACGCCCTTCCGCCAGCTGAAGAATTCGGGGGTAACCCATCATGACCGGCCTTGCTTCCGGGAAAGCTCTTCGAAGGGCAGAAAGCACTGGCAAGGCCAAGATAAAATCGCCCAGGGCGCCCTGATGGATCACGAGCATCGATTGAACCTCAGACATTCTCCCTTTAGCTGAAAGGGTCATTCTTGTCTCCCTCTATCCCTGTGAGATCCTTTCGAGACGTTTCCGCACATGTTCATCCTCCGGTGTGATTTTGAGGATTCTCTCATATTCTCTTTTGGCCTCCTTCCATCTTTTCTGTTCTTCATAGAGAACGCCTAGATTGATCCTGGCAAAGAGGTAGTTGGGGTTGATACGGATCGCCTTCTTCAACTCGGAGATCGCCTCCCGATACTGCCTCTGATCACCGTAGAGGAGGGCCAGGTTATAATGGAGATCCGCATATCGAGGATTTAACCGAACAGCCTTTTCCATCAGCCGGAGCGCCTCCCGGGTTCGCCGTGTCGAACCATAGATATAACTGAGATAGGCATATCCCATTCCATAAAACGGATTGAGCCTTAACGCCTTCTTGAACTCCTCAATCGCCCTTCGATAGTCTCCATAGTGGTAATAGACCGATCCCAGGTTGGAATGAAACTGAAATTCATCCGGTATCAGTTTTGCCGCCTCCTTCAGTTCTCGAATCGCCTGAGCCGGTTTCCCTTCTCTGGCAAGATAGAGGCCGACGAAGTTGTAAAATTGCGCATAAAGGCGGTGGAGGTGCATCTTCCCGAAACCCTTTCCTGTTTTTTCATCAAGGTGAATCTTCCCTCTCTTCCAGATCCCCTTCTTCCGGTAGTAATTTCGACAGGCAGGATGATCCCGGAAAGCCTTCTGAATTCTCAGGATTGCCTTGCTTTGCCTTCCCATTTGAAGATAAATCATTCCCAGAAGATGCTGGAGAAAACCTTCCTTCGGGCTCTTCCTTGTCTCGGAGAAAAAGATCTCTTCAGCCTCTTTCCACCTCTTCATCTCAATATAGAGGTAACCTAAATGAAGGGCAGCCTCCCGGTACTTAGGGTTGAGTCGAATCGCAAGGACGAATTCCCTCTCCGCTCCCTCCTGATCTCCCTTCATCATCAAGAGCAAACCCATCTGGTTATGGAGGTCCGCATAGTCCGGATGGGCCTGAATCTCCTTCTCAATTTCCTTTAAGATTCGCCTATACACCGGGAGCTTTTTTATCTTCATTCTTCTCTTCCTTCTTCTTTATTTCGATTGGGATCCACTTTCCTCTCTCCTTCCTCCAATTGATGAACTGGAAGACGACATCTGAAACCCCGGGAATGGACCTGATCTTCTTTTCAAAGGTGAAGAGGGTCTTCGAAATAAATTCCTTCACCTCCTCTTCATCCCCATCCGTATAGATCCGGGAAAGTTTAAAAAACCCCCGCAGGTAAACCACTCCCCTCACGGTCCCAAAATCGATCTTTGTATAATCGACGTTAGTGCGGATTAGCATTCTTCGAACTTCAGACTGGATGACGAAATCGTCTTTGTTCATCTTTCAACCACCGGAAGGTTTGGTCTCCAGCGCTCTTCGCACGGCATCTAATAACTCTTCCGGGTCATAGGGTTTCTTGATAAAATAACGGGCGCCCAGCTCCCGGGCTCTTTCCTCGGCGCTCCTCTCCGGACTTCCTGTTACAAAGATGATGGGAATACGGCTCATCCGTTTTGACTCTTTTAACTTCTCGGCCACACTGAATCCGTCGCCTGCCGGCATCCGGATATCGAGGATGATCAGGTGCGGTCGCTCCTTGTGGGCCATAAAAACACCCTGGGCGCCGTCGAAAGCAATGACCGTGTCGTATCCGTTCGACTGGAGCCGAATGGTCAATGCCTTCACAATATCCCTCTCATCATCGACTATCAGAATCTTCTTCTTGTGAGCCATCACCCGCCCCCCTCGCCTTCTCTATTTGAGGATTCCAGCCCCTTTCGATCAGACATGGCTCCCTGAAACCAGGCCAACATCTCATCCTTTCTTTTCTGAAAAGCTTCCATCTTTCCCTTTTCGATCGGAAACCCCGATGGAAAACTCTCCTTCAGTGGATTTCTGAATCGCCCGTCTTTTGCCATCCGGTAATCCAGATGAGGGCCCGTGGAGAGACCGGTGGAACCCACATAACCGATGATCTGTTTCTGCTTAACTCTGACTCCCTTTCTGACCCCTTGGCCGTAACCGGAGAGATGGCCATAATAGGTCATATATCCGTTCGGATGTCGGAGGATGACCTGCTTTCCGAATCCTCCTCCCCACCCGCAGGAGACCACGGTCCCGTCTGCCACCGCCCATACAGGGGTCCCGGAAGGCGCCGCATAATCGATGCCATAATGGGGAAACACCCCGCCGAGGATGGGGTGTTTCCTCGCCTTGCTGAATCTCGAACTGATGCGGGTAAAACGGAGGGGGGATCTTAAAAAGGCCTTCTTCAAAGCAAGACCTTTCTCATCATAAAAATCGCCCTGGAAGTGAATCCCCTGGATCACTTTCTCTCCTCTCCGGTACTCTACCGCATGAATTGGACCATATCGGATAAACTCCTTTTCTTTATAAACCTTCTCCATCACCATTTGAAACCGGTCCCCTTCCCTCACATCTTTATAAAAATCGACCTCTGCAGCGAGGATTTCGGCAAAGGAGATCACCAACTGCTCCTTTTCTCCTATGGCCTCCATCGCCTCAAAGAGGGATGACCGGATCACCCCTTCCACCTTGACGAGGTAGGTTTCGAGAGGGACCTCCTTCCTCCTGGCAATATATCCCTGCGAACCTTTTTCAATCTCATAGACTTCGGTGGGACCCGCCTCGAAAATAAACCTTACCAGTTCCCCTTTTTCGTCAGCAATAAAACGGAAATGACCGCCTTTCAATTTTTTGAAATCGATAAAAGGCTTCAGGGTCGAAACGATCCGTTCAATCCAGGATTGAGGAATATTCCTCTCCGCCAGCGATTTAGAAAAGGCGCTCTTCTCTTTGATCGTGCCTTCGATGATTTGATATTCAGGTTCACGGGGTTGAACTTCTTTTGACGGAGGACCGACGGGTTCGGAGGGACCGCCTTTGGAGGGAATTGGCCTGTAGGGCAGGATGAAGAAATACCCGATCAATAATAAGAGGATGACCCCAAAAGAGCCCGAGAGAAGAAACCACTTCCGCTTCTTCCTTCGATCATCTGGAGACTGCCATTGGAAAGGCTTAGCTCTTTTCATTCAGAATTCTTAACTCTCAATTCGTAATTTTTAACTCCTAACCACCCACCTCCCTCAGATAGCCTGCCGCATCTTCCGGAGGAGTGGGGTTGACGAAGAAACCCGTCCCCCATTCAAACCCCTCTCTCAATCCAATCCGCAAACGGGTCTCAATATGCCAGTGGTATTCCGGACGGTGAAACCGCTCCTGAACCGGTGAGGTATGAAAGGTCAAACCGTAGGGAGGATTGGAGAGCAACCTGTGAAACTTCAAAAACAGGGACTGAATCGCCACAGAGAGATCCTCTATCTCCTCCTCTTGAAGTCGATGAAAATCGGGGCGATGCGCCTTCGGGACAATCCAGGTCTCGAAAGGATAGCGCGAGGCAAAAGGGGAGAAGACCAAGAAATGGACAGTCTCCAGGATGACCCTCTTCCTCGCCGATATCTCCTCCTTGAGGATATCACAAAAGATACAGCGCTCCTTCCGCTGATAATAATCCAATATTCCCCAGATCTCTTCGTCGATCCTCCGGGGGATCACGGGCATGGCCATGATGTGAGAGTGGGGATGGCGGTTAAATAATCCCGGATAATTCTTTAAAATGAGAAACTGTTCAAAGCGACGGTCCTTCTCCAGATCGATGAGCCTCTCCTTATAGGCCTGAAGAATCTTCCTGATCTGAGAGGGATCCATTAAGGCAAGGCTCTGATGATGTTCGGGAGTTTCGATCACAATCTCATGGGCGCCGATGGCCTCCATCACATCGTACATCCCATCGGGCCTCCGATCGAATTCTCCCTCGATCCGGAAGAAGGGAAATTTGTTGGGGATGACGCGGACCCCCCATCCCTTTCCTTCCCGTTTGATTGAGAAGGTTTCCGGGGGAGTCATCCCTTCGTTTCCCGGACAGAAGGGACACGGACCCTCGGTTTCCTGAACCTGATAGGGCGGTTTAAAGGGGAGATAATCGGATGGTCCTTTGGGGTGATCGGTGGTGATGACCACCCACATCCTGGTGATGGGATCTTTTCTCAGTTCGGCCACAAAACCTCCTCATGAAAGAAGAGATTGATAAACATATTGCCTCCCGCGGTGAGTTGCCTCTCTATTCGAATCGTTGACTCCCTCTATTCTCAACACCAGCCGCTTCCTATAGAGGTTAAGCAACCGCGTGCCGCTCGTGTTCATACCGATCTTTTCCTTCTCGGATAATTCCCTTAAGGTCAATTGTTTCTGATTCATCACCTGGTTTAAGGTTTGGACCAGGTAATTGTTCAGCGAGCCGATGATCCGCCACCCTCCCGGCCCTGTGGTGAAAACCGCCAGTTTCTTCCTCTCCAGAGCTACGCCGATGTTCTCCTCCTGGGAGGGGTTGAGACCCTTCAGGACGAGGAACTTTTCGCCGTACTCATCGCCCCAGAGTCGCGACACCATCTTGGCCACCACCTCATCCGCCCATGAAAAATCGATGGAGCCCATTCCCGAAAAATCGATGACGAGGCAGGGCTCATCGCCCTCTCTGAGGATCTTTTCGATCGTCTCGCGGAGCCGTGCGCCCCGTGAACGGCCGGCCATCTCCTTCTTTCCGTTTTTGAACAGGTCGTGTGTCAGCTTCTTCAGGGAAAGGATTTTCTTGTTCATTCTTTCACTTCAATTGCTTCAGTTGAAATGATTTAAGCAAAAAGGTTAAGAGTTGTCAAGTTATTTTTTGGAGAGCTCTATTGAAGATGTGATCCCTTGTCACTTCAATGGATAAATCGGCCCGGGCCACGCCGGATTTGAAAAGGGCCCTCCCAGGGATGCTCGATCTCATCCACCAGTCGGTCCCGGCAACTTTTGCAGAGAATCAGATTAAATTCCTGGTAGACCTCTTTCTCCAGGTCCTCCGGATTCGATTGCTCGACCTGCTTCAGGAGATGTTTCAACTGCCGATCGACCCCTTCTTCCGGCTCGAGAAGAATGCCGTCAAATCCTGCGAAAATCCTGATCTGGGTTACATAGGTGAGGCTTCCCGGCGGGAGTTCTTTTCCGCACCTGAAACATTTCTGCGCTTTTCGATCTTCACCCGCCTGCCGCTCCATCCTGTCCTCCCCTTAAATTTGGCTTCTCTCTTTCCACTCTTCCAACTCTTTCCAGGCACGTTTCCCCATGAGAAGATTCTTCTTCCTGCCTCTTGCCCTCTCCTCCAAAGAAGGAAAGAGGCCAAAATTGATGTTCATGGGCTGAAAAGGAATAACCGGAGAACGGATGATGTGGTTGACCAGCGCCCCGATCGCTGTGGTAGAAGGGGGAATAACGGGACTCTTCCCCACCTTCCAGAGATAACCATTGATCCCGGCCAGAAGCCCCATCGCAGTTGACTCCACATATCCCTCCACGCCTGTGATCTGACCGGCAAAGAAGAGGTGAGGCCGGTCTTTCAACTGGAGAGATGGCATTAAGATTCGAGGGGAATCGATAAAAGTGTTTCGATGGACCGATCCCCAGCGAACAAATTCAGCTTTCTCCAGCCCCGGAATCATCCGGAAGACCCTCCCCTGCTCTCTTTGCTTCAGCCGGGTTTGAAACCCCACCAGATTGAAAAGGGTGGCAAACTCATTCTCCTGCCTCAGTTGAACAACGGCAAAAGACTGCCTTTTCGTCTTCGGATCGATCAAGCCCACAGGCCGTAGCGGACCAAAGGCCAGGGTGTCCTTTCCACGGCCCGCCAGTTCCTCTACCGGCAAACAGCCCTCGAAGAGGTATCTCTTCTCAAAATCTTTCAGGGGAATCTTCTCCGCCTGACTGAGCGCCTCAACGAACCGGTAATATTCCTCTTGGTCCAATGGGCAGTTGAGATAGTCATCGCCTCCTTTTCCATATCGGGAGGCCTTAAAGGTTTTATTAAAATCGATCGATTCCGTATTGACGATCGGCGATATGGCATCATAGAAAAAAAGATGTTCTGCTCCGGTCAATTTCCGGATCTCGTCGCTTAATGCCTCAGAAGTGAGGGGACCGGTGGCAATGATGGAGATTCCGTCCCGGGGAATGGCGTTGACCTCCTTCCGGATGATCTCCACTCCCTCCAGTCCCTCCAGGATCTCGGTGACCCTCTTTGAAAAGAGTTCCCGATCCACGGCCAGAGATTCCCCTGCCGGAACCCTTGTCTCTCTTGCCACCTTCAGGATGAGGGAATCCAGCCGTAACAATTCCTCCTTTAAAACGCCGGAGGCGTTTTCCAAGGACTCCGATTTTAGTGAATTGCTGCAGACCAGTTCGGCAAGGAAGGGAGAACGATGGGCAGAGGAGTAGACCTTCGGTTTCATTTCGAAGAGGAGGACCCTCCCTCCCCTCCTTGCGATCTGCCATGCCGCTTCGCAGCCTGCCAGCCCGCCTCCGATGACGATGATGGGTTCCATGGAGACCATTTTAGGCTTTTTCTTTTCGATTTGCAAAAGGATTCGATTTTCAATCTCCAGACGTGTTAAAATGATTAGCCATGAAGATCGAACTCATCTCTCCGGCGGTTGAAGAGAACGCTCCCGTCCCCAATCTTGCCCTTCTCATTCTCGCTGCCCTTACCCCTCCGGATGTGGCAATCTCTTTCACCGACGACCTTCTCACCCCGATCGATCTTGAAAAAGGATTGAAGGAGGTTGACCTTGTTGGAATCACCGTCCTGACCAAGACAGCCCTGAGGGCTTACCGGATTGCAGATGCCTACCGTAAGAGGGGAATCCCTGTCGTGCTGGGAGGGATCCATCCCACCGCGCTTCCCGAAGAGGCAAAAGCACATGCCGATGCGGTTGTCATCGGAGAGGCCGAAGAGATCTGGCCCTGTCTCATCGAGGATGTCAGATCCGGAGGTCTCCAACCCTTTTATCAACAGAAGGATTTCACCGATTGCTCAAAGATTCCAAGGCCCAGAAGGGAGATTCTTCCAAAAAAGGGCTACTTTCCGCTCGATGTGGTTCAGGTCAGCCGGGGATGTCCTTATCGCTGTGAATTCTGCTCGGTCAGGAAATTTTTCGGCGATAC
>JASEHH010000250.1 GCA_030017685.1 Thermodesulfobacteriota bacterium
TTTGGCGAGTTTTTCTTGAAGATTGATCGCTATATATTCCATTTCCTCTCTCCATGAATTTTGCAGATAATCGGGATAGGGAGAGGTCTCACGACCCCTCTCCTCCCACACCACCGTACGTACGGGTCACGTATACGGCGGTTCGGTAAAGTAAGTCATGAAAACAATCGTTGACCGGAAGTCCTTATCCGGTGTGCCAATCAGGCTTCATCCCTTACCCTCTCGGGCAGCAATCTCCGCTTGACGGATGTATAACCTGGATTCTTCACGTCGAGGACCTTCCCCTCTTTTCATTCCCTCCCGGGAACCGTTTGGGCCTTCGGTCACTACTGACCTAATATGCCCTCTGCTGACTTCTCCCCTGCGGTCAACGTTGATCTCTCAACGCTCAGCCAGTTTCGGTCGCACGCGACTTCCCAAGGCACAGAGGAGATCTCCCGGGGTAAGACACAAGACTTTCCATGCATAAGCGCCAGATTTATAAAGCACACCCCTGCGGATGGAGAACTTCGCTGTCACGTGCCAGCTCATTCCGGGTGTACCACACCTCGTATCTGGTTCCTGTTTGTCGCCCCGCATGTTTGGATTGGGCTTCCTCCAGACCCCACCTCACGATGACGCCCTTGCCCTTCTCCTAACCTTCGGCTCCGCTAATACCTGGTACGGGGACTTCCACCCCGTTAGTCCTGTGCCATGCCCGGCACACACGCCGGAATTAACGGGCGGCTACTCGCCGTCCCGTTGAATGACTTGTTAGGTGATCAACTTCCTTTATTACAGCACCCATCCGCTCAAGGTCCACCGGATGGCCACGTGTCGAAAACTGATTGTAGGCGGTTACCACGAATAGGTGTAGTCTTTTCTACTTTTGCGCCACCGAAGGAGAACTGAAAGGTTATTTTGCCTTCATAGTACACGTCGCCTTTCGGATCAAAATGACGCTCGAAAACGGCGAGCCGATTAGGCCCTGGACCTCCTGTTTCCAGTATTTCGATGACTTCGGCCTCGGCTATGACCCGCTGACCTGCATATGCGCGAGCTCCACTTGGGATGTCAATCAATGCCCACTTACCATGATAGTCATATTCGATTCGGTCTGGTCTCGCCACACGAGCTGGGGTAGTAGGAGTGGGCGATTTCCGAAAAAAGTCGCCTACTGAAAACCTGCCGGTAACAAATGCGAGGATGCCTATAAACGAAGCAATTAATCCGATTATGGTGACAATAGCGAGCCATTTTGATTTCACGGGTGTCACCCTTTCTCTCATCACCTAACGAGTCTGTAGAAAAAGTCACTTTTTTAAAAACTGCTTCTTCTGCAGGATAAAAAATAGGAAGTTATTTTCTGTCATCGAAAGTTTTTACTATCCTTGGTGCAATGTTCTTATTTTCATAATCTATGTCTCACCGCAATACCCAATCCCCTACTCCAGAGCTGCTCACGCAAACCCCGGGCCATATCTGTGTACCTTCAGCAGATTATGAACCGTGCAGTATAAAAGCCACTGTATATTTACTTTCCGTTTCCCCCGCAAAGTGAATCTGTCCAGCCCCAATACAGAACGGATATGGGCAAACGGAGGTTCCGCTGTCCCAAGTCTTCTATTATAGATAAGACGACCTCTTATCGAATCGATCTTGCGCTTCATCTTCTCTGTGAAGGTCTCCGGCTTCGACTCCGATCGTCCCTGAAAGAAGTAAACCTGTCTCGCTTCGGTGCGATCCGGATGCCTCAAACATTTCTCTCGAAATTCGCATACTCTACAATCCGTCTTTCTCCCATGAAACTTGATTGCCCGCTGGCCCCGGACCACCACATTGCCGCCATTGCGGTAAAGACGCTTACCCGCCGGACAGATGCAGTGAGTCTTGTCTTCGCTGATCGTAAAGTCCCTGTGCGGCTTGTAGGGGTTGGCCGTTCCGTAGTACTCAGCCCTCTCTTTTCTGAATCGCTCTTTATATTTGTCAACGTCCGAAAACCGGGGGTCCCGTTTCCGAAACTGTCGGACGACGGCCTTAGGGACGTAGTTTAGTTATTTAAATAACTTGCCAGAGATTTCT
>JASEHH010000252.1 GCA_030017685.1 Thermodesulfobacteriota bacterium
CTGGATGAAATCATCTTCATCCCGTCAGCCATCCCCCCTCATAAGGCCATGGAGGAGATCATCGATGCGAAGCACCGGCTGGAAATGGTGAGATTGGCCATTGCCTCCAATCCATCCTTTTCTATCTCTGACATCGAACTCTCAAGGCCCGGGAAATCCTATTCGATCGACACCCTCCGCCATTTTCGTGAGGGGTGCGCCGACGCCCTCTTTTTCATCCTGGGAGGGGATGCCTTCGTGGAAATAGAGACCTGGAAGGATTTTCAAAACCTCTTCACCCTCTGCCATTTCATCGTGATGGCCCGGCCAGGATTCCAAAAAACCCCTGTCGCCTCTCAGCTTCCAGGCTCTCTGACTCCTGCCTTTCAATATGATCTCGAAACAAAGGTCTGGGTTCATCTTTCGGGATACCATCTCTATTTCAAAGAGATCTCTTTCCTCGATATCTCCTCGACGAAGGTCCGGGAGTTGATCGAGAGAGGAGAATCGGCCAGGTATCTCATCCCTCCCGAGACAGAGGCCTATATCCATAAACACGGGCTTTACCGGAAGAGGGGATGACCGGGCAAAATATTTTTCATTTTTTTTCATTTTTCTATTGTCATCCTGATTTTTTCTGGTATAATGCTACACTCAAAATCATCGTCACCGGAGGATATGGCCACCGACTCAAAGACAAAATCTCTCCTCTGCCTCAAGGCAGCGATTGAAAAGAAGGCTCTGGACCCGGTTCTTCTCGAGATGAGGGGAATCTCCTCTGTAACGGATTACTTCCTCATCTGTACCGGGAAATCGGATCGTCAGGTCCAGGCCATTGCCAGATCGATTGAGGAGACCCTTGAAAAGAAGGGAATCCGACCCCTCGGGCAGGAGGGAGCAATCCATGGGAAATGGATTCTGATGGATTATAACGATGTGGTGGTTCATATCTTTCTGGAGCCGATTAGAACGTTCTATGACTTAGAAGGAATATGGTCCGATGCGCCTCGCATCGAGCCTAAATTGGGAGCGTAGGGTGCCTAAAAAACGGGTGGTTTCGAAAAAATCGAAAAAAAAGATCAATCCCATAAAGAAGGGGTTAGAGAAAGGGATCGATAAGAAAAAAAAGATGAATGCCTTAAAAAAGGAGATGGAGAAAGGGGTAGATAAGATTGATAAAAGGACCCTATCCCGCTTCAAAAAAATCCTTCTCAAGGAGAGGGAACAGATCGTGGGGGAAGTCAAACAGACCTATGCGTCCTCTCAGGAGATGGGACAGGATGGGATCCAGGACATAGGAGATGAGGCGGCCAATATCTATAACAAACAGATCCTGCTCAGCCTCAACGAAAGTGAGCGGATGAGACTCCAGGAGATGGATGAAGCGCTCGATCGTATAGGGGGCGGCACCTATGGAATCTGCGAAGAGTGCAGCGACCCTATCAGCCTGAAAAGGCTTGAGGTCCGGCCGGTGGCAAAGTACTGTGTGGCCTGTCTGTCAAAGCTGGAAAAAGGGATACTCTAAGAGATGCTGGTGAAACTGCTTTTCATTATCATTCTGGGCCTGATTTCCATCTTTTGCTGGGTCTCTCTGACCAATCCCTTAGATGTCCAATTCCGCTTTTTTGGAAAGATCATCCCCACCGATCTCTCCACCCTCATGATCACCTCTTTGGTGTTGGGCGCCTTGCTCGTCTTCATCAGCACCCTGGCGAGGGATGCCAAGCGCGCCATCGAGGGCTATCGTCAATCGCGGAAGAGAAAGAAGGAACAATCCATTAAGGAGGAGCTGAACAAAGGGATGGAGGATTTCCTCCGGGGGAATCTGGCCAGAGCCAAGGCACACTTTACGGAGGTCCTGAAGAACGATCCTTTCCAGAAGGATCTCTATTTAAAACTCTCGGAGATCTCGGTCAAAGAAGGCAATGATGAAGAGGCTCTCCACTGGCTGGAGAGGGCGCGATGGATCGATAATAAGAATGTCGAGATTCCCCTCCGACAGGCAGAAATCTATCAGCGAACGAAGCGTCTCGATGAAGCCATCCGAACCTTAAAGCGCGCCATCGGTCTCGATGAA
>JASEHH010000253.1 GCA_030017685.1 Thermodesulfobacteriota bacterium
GCCCCTTGTGTCCAGCCCCCTGACTTATGGGACACGGTCAGTTTGCCTAAGGGGGATAAAAACACCCGTAACTAAAGGGTTACGAAATTCTTCTTGACATTGCTCCGTAATTGGAACAATATTTTTATAGGTTACAGGAGAGACTCCTTGTCGGAAGGGGCGCCGAAGGGGCAAGTTCCGAAAGATCGGAAGGAAACTCTCAGGCAAAAGGACTGTAACTTGGCTGACTCCTGGAAAGATCCCGGCCTTTTAGCTTTTGCTCAGGTCGGAACACCGAAGGGGACAAATCCCGAGCTTGGCGAGGGATAATCTCTCAGGTCAAAAGACAGGGGGAGGGAGATCGATATTCGATTGCCTTCCCCCATTTTTATTTTGACAGGAGATGAGTATGGTTGATATTGTTTTTATCAGAATCGAGGAGTTGAGAGAACATGAGGAGATCCGGCCCGATTATCTCGAAGAATTGAAGAACGAGATCCTTTCGGATGGGATGCTCAAAATGCCCATAGCCGTGGATAGGAGCACTTACATCATCCTGGATGGGCATCACCGGCTCCATGCTTTGAAAAAGATCGGCTGTAAAAAGATTCCAGTCATTCTGGTCGACTATCAATCGGCGGAGATTGAAGTCATTCCCTGGAGGGAGGGCGAAAAGATTACAAAGGAGATGATCATTCATACAGCCCTGACGGGGAAAAGAATGGCACCCAAAACGTCCAAACATATGATCAGGGTCGAGGGAGAGTTGAAACACATCTCCATCCTCGAAACGATCATCAATATTCCGCTGGATGAGTTGAGATAATGGATTTACAATTTTAAAATTGCAATTTTTAATTTACAATGTTCAATCATAAAAACGGAGGGAAGGATGGAATTTCCGGAAAATTTGCTTTACTCCGAGGATCACGAATGGGTGAGGGACGAAGGAGGTCAGGTCACGATCGGCATCACCGATTATGCCCAGAGTCAGTTGAGAGATATCGTCTATGTGGACCTTCCAGAGATCGGATCCGAGTATGGAAAAGGGGAAAGCATGGGAGTAGTCGAATCGGTAAAGACTGTAGCCGATATTTTCTCTCCGGTCACCGGGAAGGTGATTGAAAAGAATCTTTCACTGAGGGACCATCCTGAATACATCAACGCAGACCCCTACGGAAAAGGTTGGCTCCTCAAGATGCAATTGAGGGAGAAGGAGGAGTTAAAAGGACTCCTCTCATCCGAGGCCTATCAGGTAACACTCCCGGAGGAATGATGATGGAAAACTACTTCCGCTACATCCCCCATACAAAAGAGGATGTTCAGAGGATGCTCGAAGCGATTGGTGTGAGGAGTATTGAGGACCTCTTCGGAAGCATCCCTAAAGGGTACAGACTCTCAAAACCCTTAGATCTGCCCGGACCTCTTTCCGAAATCGACCTCATTCGCCATATGGAGGGTCTCCAGAGCCCAATTTTTACGAGTTTTCTTGGAGGCGGGGCTTACCACCATTTTATTCCTGCGGTCGTCTCTCATCTCACTTCCCGCTCCGAGTTTTACACGGCTTACACTCCCTATCAGCCGGAGATCAGTCAGGGAACACTTCAGGCCATTTTCGAATTTCAGACATTGATGTGTCAATTGACCGGCATGGAGGTGTCGAATGGTTCGATGTATGACGGGGCATCGAGTTTAGCCGAAGCGGTGTTGATGGCTCACCGCATCACAGGGAGGAAGAAAATCCTTCTTTCACAAGCCATCCATCCTGAATATCGGCAAGTGATGCAGACCTATCTGGATCCTGATCAGCAGGAGATCGTTCTGATCCCTTATCGGAAGGGGGATGGGAGAACGGATGAGGAGACCTTGGTCCAATTCCTGGATCAGGATGTGAGTGCAGTCGTCATTCAGAATCCCAACTTCTTTGGTGTGATCGAAGACCTTCAAACGATCGGAGAAAGGGTTCATCAGAAAGGCGGATTGATGATCGTGGGCTTCAGCGAGGCGATTGCCTATGGAATGCTGAGACCCCCGGGTGAATTCGGAGCCGATATTGTTGC
>JASEHH010000022.1 GCA_030017685.1 Thermodesulfobacteriota bacterium
GATATCCCCGGGATGACAGAACTCTATGGGCCCGGAACCGGACTGGATTGTGTTTATCATGAAGGGATCCACTACTGGGCAGACTACTATATACTTGAACTTCTGAATCCGGAAACCCTTGAACCGGTTGCTCCGGGAGAAACCGGAGAAATGGTGGTCACAACCCTGCGGAAAGAAGCCGCCCCTCTGGTCCGCTACCGCACCCGCGATCTCACCCGCCTCATCCCCAAGAGGTGTTCCTGCGGCTCTGTTTTACCCATGCATGACAGGCTTCTGGGCCGTTCGGACGATATGTTTATCATCAGGGCAGTCAACATCTATCCTGGTCAGATCGATTACATCCTTTCAAACTCAAAGGGTATGGGGAGTGAATATCAGATTCATCTCAAGCGGAAAGAGGATGGCAAAGACTATATGACCGTTATTGTTGAGAGGGAGGAAGGAGGTGATCCGGCAGGGGATACGATCCATGCCAGCGCCATCGAAGAAGAGATCAAAAAACAGATTCTGGTGAGCGGGAAGGTGGAAATTGTCGATTACGGTTCGCTTCCGAGGTCGGAACGGAAGAGCAAGCGGGTCTTCGACCACCGGGAAGAGTCGTGATGAGTTAGAAAAAAGAAAGGAGGTGGAGCGTCGCATAAAAAGCTTGACAATTTTCCTATCACTGTATACAGTATCCAGTAATTTCAAGGAGCCGCATAACAGTAACAATGGAGTAGAAACCATCACAAAGGGGGGATGCCCGTCGTTAAATCTTAAGGAAGAGGAAGAAGAAGGAAGTTTCAGGTTCGTTTTACTATCCATTATTCCGGAGGTGATAAGATATGAAAAGAGGATTATTGATTATTCTTGTTTTGGGATTCTGCATGTTCTCTTCAGGTGTCAGCTATGGAGCCGAACCCATCAAGATCGGAGCGATCTTTTCCCTGACCGGCCCCGGAGCGCACATCGGGGTGGCGCAGAGAAATTCCGTTCTGATCGCCATCGATGAATTTAACAAAAAAGGGGGGGTGGGAGGCCGACCGGTCGAGATGGTAGTCGGTGACGATGAAAGCGATCCCACCAAGGCCGTCATGGCCCTTAGAAAGATGGTCGAGACGCAACCGATCGTCGCCTTGATCGGACCAACCCGGACCGATACGGGAATGGCCATGATCCCCACACTCGAAAAAGAAGGAATTCCCACCTTCATGCATGCCGGTGGAGATGTCATCATCACACCCGTAAGAAAATGGATCTTCAAATCACCCTACCGGGCCGCCGATGCTATGGAACGAATTGCTCTCTATCTGAAGAAACATAACCTTACCAAGGTTGGCTTTCTCCATGCCTCTGACGGCTTTGGAAAGGATGGGGCGGCCATTGTGGACCGGCTGGCCGCCAAGCATGGATTTGAGGTTGTGGCAAAAGAAACCTTCGACATGAAAGATGTGGACATGACCGCTCAATTGACCCGCATCAATGCCAGAGGCCCTCGGGCCATCATTATATGGACCATTGGTCCGCCGATGGGTATTACTACTAAGAATGCCCGCGCCCTTGGCATTACGGTCCCCCTCTTTCAGTGCCACGGCGGTGCTGAGCCCATCTTCTTTAGACTCGCAGGCGATGCCGCAGAAGGGGTGATGATGCCTTCGACCAAAATCGTTGTGGCGGATAAGCTTCCTGACACCGATGTTCAAAAGAAGAAACTCGTAGATTACATCAAAGAATATGAAACACGTTTCAAAGACGTGCCGGGAACGATGGTGGCTTACGGAGCGGATGCCGCCTACCTTCTCCTCGAAGCGATTAAGCAAGCAGGACCTGACCGGGCCAAGATACGGGATGCCCTCGAAGGGATGAAGGGCTATGTTGGCCTCAGCGGGATTTACAACCTCTCACCCGAAGACCACACCGGAACAACGGCGAAAGATATCGCTCTGGTGAAAGCGGAGAAGGGAAGATTTATACTGGTCGAATAGAAACAGCGGCCGAAGTCCCTGACAGGGGGCTTCGGCCAGTTTTATACGGTCAATCGCAACTCTTTTCACAATCAGAGATGCCTCGTCATGGGATTTTACGAGCAGATACTGCAATTTGTCCTTACCGGCCTCACCATAGGGGCCATCTATGCCCTGGTGGCCCTTGGTTTTAATATCATCCACAACGCCACGGGAATCGTCAACTTTGTCCAGTGTGAGTTTGTCACCCTGGGCGGAATGATGATGTATACCTATTATTCGCTTCTGGGAATTCCTCTCATCCTCTCCTTCTTTCTCTCCATGACAACAATTATCCTTTTGGGCGCTCTGATCGAAAGAGGACCCATCCGGGTCGCCAGATCGAAGGCCATCATCGTCCTCGTCTTCATCACAATCGGCCTCTCCTCAACTATCCGGGGAACGGCGCTTCTGGCATGGGGCCCTGATAATGTCCCCCTTCCCTCCTTCTCCGGGGAGAATGTGATCCGTATTTTAGGGGCGGCCATCCTTCCGCAACACCTCTGGATCTTTGGCATTACGATCGGGGTCGTCATCTTTCTCCAATACTTTTTTCATCGAACCCTGATCGGAAAGGCGATGAGAGCCACGGCAGTCAATCGAAAGGCCGCCTCCCTCATGGGGATCAGCGTCAACCGGATGGTTTTACTCTCCTTTGCCATGAGCGGAGGAATCGGCGCCGTGGGAGGAATGATCATCGCGCCCATCACCACCACCTCCTATGACACTGGAATCATGCTGGCCCTTAAGGGGTTCTCAGCCGCCATCCTGGGCGGCTATGGAAACAATGCAGGTGCCATTGCCGGAGGACTGATCCTGGGGGTGCTGGAATCCCTCGGCGCCGGACTGATCTCTTCCAAGTTTAAGAATGCTTTTGCCTTTTTGATCCTTCTGCTCGTTCTCTTTTTCAAACCGACAGGATTATTAGGTTATGGTGAGTCAGAGCGGGTGTAAAAACGATCATTGAAAAATGCAAATTTAACAATGATAATCTCGTAAAAAGTCGAATTTCCGTCACTCCGGCGAAAGCCGGAGTCCAGAACCCTTTGAAATAACTGGATTCCTGTTTTCACAGGAATGACAAACCGGAGAAAAAATGACTTCTTACGGCTTTATCAACAATGAAAAATGTTAAATTTGCAATGCTAATTTTGCAATGAGAAATCGATTTAAATTTATGGCCCCGTTCACCCAAAAGAAAGAGACCTTATTTTTAATTATATTTGCCCTGGGCATTGTTCTCATCCCCTTGTTCGTAAAGAATAAATACTACTTCATGGTGATGAATATCGTCGGCCTCAATACCATCGTGGTCATCGGCCTCAATCTGCTTATCGGTTTTACAGGACAGATCTCCCTGGGCCATGCCGCCTTCTACGGGATGGGAGCCTATCTCTCTGCAATTTTCACCACCACCTACGGATTCCCCCCCTGGCCGACGATCGCCCTGGCCATGATCATCACCGGGATGGTCGCCTACTTCGTCGGCTACCCTTCCCTTAAATTGAAGGGCCACTACTTGGTGATGGCCACGCTCGGATTCAGTATCATTGTTCACATCTTCATGGTCGAGCTGGACCAAATCACCGGCGGCCCCTCCGGATTCCCAGGAATCCCACATCTCTCCATTGGCAAACTCGTCTTCCATGATGATCTTAAGAACTTCTACCTCATCTGGACTTTTGCCTTCCTCTGCATTCTCGTCTCGCTTAACCTGGTCAACTCCCGTGTGGGGAGGGCGCTCAAGGCCATTCACGGCAGTGAAGTGGCCGCTAACACCTTGGGAATTGATACGGATAAATACAAGGCCAAGGTCTTTGTCCTGAGCGCCATCTTCGCCTCCCTTGCAGGAAGCCTCTATGCGCACTACATCACCTTCATCAGCCCCCGGAGCTTCGACTTCTACTACTCCATCCAGGTGGTCACCATGGTCATCGTGGGAGGGATGGGAAGTGTCTGGGGCGCTTTTTTCGGAGCAGGCCTTCTGACCGTTCTTTCGGAGATTCTCCATGTTACAGAAAAATTTAATATCATTATCTATGGCGCCATCCTCACCCTTGTCCTCGTCTTTCTTCCGGAAGGGATGGTGGTCGGCTTCTACAGCTTCTACCGAAGGCGAAAGGTGAAAACCCTGATTGAAAAGGAAGGGAATTAGCCCCCTCACCCTTCCCCTCTCCCCGCCGGGTAGTGGGATGGAGTGAGGAGAATTTTTAAATATCTTTCATTTACAATGGGAATTTCTGAAGTCATACTGAAGGTGGATCATGTCCGGAAATTTTTTGGCGGGGTCGCCGCCCTCAACGACGTTTCGTTTGAGGTCAACCGGAATGAGATCACGGCGATCATCGGTCCTAACGGCGCCGGCAAGACCACTCTGATCAACCTGATCACAGGCATTTATCCTCCCACCTCCGGGAAGATCGTTTTTGAAAGGAAGACGATTTCCAGGCTCAAACCATTCCATATCGCCTACCAGGGGATCACTCGGACTTTCCAGAACATTCAGGTCTTTCACAACATGACCGTCCTCGAAAATGTCATGGTCGGCCTTCATACTCAGACCGAATCAGAATTTCTAAACTGTCTCCTCCATCTTCCGAAGGTTAAAAGGGAGGAGAGGCAGGTGGCCGAAGAGGGGGCCTCCCTGCTCCGCTTCTTCCATCTCGAAAGCAAGTCAGACTGGCTCAGCTCAAGCCTTCCCTACGGAGAGCAAAAGCGCCTCGAGATCGCCCGGGCCCTTGCTGGAAAACCAAAACTCCTTCTCCTTGACGAACCTGTTGCAGGTCTCAACATCAGGGAGACGGAGGAGATGGCCGAACTGATATTGAAGATCAAGAAGATGGGAATCACGATCATCCTGGTTGAACATGATATGAACCTGGTGATGGGAATCTCCGATAAAATTACAGTCCTCAACTATGGGCAGAAGATCTCAGGGGGAACCCCCGAGGAGGTCCAGAAGGATCCAAAAGTGATTCAGGCTTACCTGGGAGAGGAATGAGGTATGCTCAACATTGACCTCATCAATACTTACTATGGTCAGATCCATGCCCTGAAAGACCTCTCCCTCCATATCGAAAAGGAGGAGATCGTTGCCCTGATCGGCTCGAATGGCGCGGGGAAATCAACTCTTCTAAACACAATCTCAGGCATTACCCCTCCCCGCACAGGTTCGATCCGTTTTAATGGGGTCGAGATTTCACGGATCTCTCCGGAGAAGATCGTCTCACAGAGAATTGTGCAGGTGCCGGAGGGACGGCAACTCTTCAGCCCCCTTACCGTCCTCGAAAATCTGGAACTGGGGGCATTTCTCCGGTTCTCCGGAGAATCGAGGAAAAATATTGAAAAAGATCTCCACTATGTGATGGAACTCTTCCCCATCCTCAAGGAAAGAAGGGAACAGAAAGCAGGAACATTGAGCGGCGGGGAGCAGCAGATGCTCTCCATTGGCCGGGGCATCATGGGAAGACCCATGTTGATGCTCCTGGATGAACCCTCTCTGGGTTTAGCTCCCCTGATCGTTACGGAAATTTTTAATGTTATCCGAAAATTGCAGGAGGATAAAACGACGATCCTTCTTGTTGAACAGAATGCAAAGGCCGCCCTCCGAATCGCCGATCGTGCCTATGTGATCGAAACCGGTAGAATCACCCTGAAAGGGGAGGCGAAGGTTTTAATGGAGAACGAAGAAGTCAAAAAGGCTTATCTCGGCAAGGATTATCGTGAGAAACGGAGGCAGATATGAAAAAGTTTGACTACCTCAAACCCCATACCCTCGATGAGGCTCTCTCCCTTCTAAATCAATACGGCAACAGAGCACAGCTCATAGCGGGGGGCACGGATGTCATCGTCATGATCAAGCAGAAGAAACTGTTTCCGGATGTCCTCATCTCCCTTCAAGGGATCCCGGGATTGGGTCAAATTGATTATAACGGAATGCTCAGGATTGGCCCGATGGTGACTCATCGAGCTATTGAAAAGTCCGAATTAATCCGGAAGGAATTTTCTGCCCTGACCGATTCGGCGGATGTCCTCGGGTCTGTTCAGATCCGCAACGTGGCGACGATCGGAGGCAATATCGTTACGGCCGCTCCCTCAGCCGACACAGCCGCCCCGCTCCTTGCTCTGGGCGCGCAGGTCAAATTGAAGAGTATGCAAACTGAAAGGACCATTCCCATCGAGCAATTCTTCACCGGCCCAGGTGAAACGGTTTTAGAGAAGGGCCAGATTCTGACAGAGATTTTAATTCCAAAGCCCCTTCCCAACACAGGCTCTGCTTACTGGAAACTTCAGAGAAGGGGGGCCCTCGACCTTCCAATCCTCGGAGTTGCCGTCCTTCTCTCTCTTGATAAGGCGACAGTGACCTGCTCAGATCTTCTTTGCACCGCCTCCCCTATCTCAACAGTGCTCCATTCCCTTGAAGGCGATGAGGTATTCTGTAAAGAGGTCAGAATCGCCTTGGGGGTCGCCGCCCCCACGCCGATGAGGGCAACTAAGGCTGAAAATCTTTTAAGGGGCAAGAAGATCAGTGACGAGCTTTTGAAGGAGGTAGCGGAGACCGCTGCCAAAGAAGCTCAGCCAAGGGATAGCCTTCGCGGGGAAGCCTGGTACCGTAGGGATATGATCGAGGTCCTGGTGAAGCGCATGGCAATGAGATGTATCGAGAGGATATTAAGACCGGAAGAAACGATCTTCCCTGTGAGGCTATGGTAACCCTTGATAGAGGCGGGAGGATCGTCTCGCAAAGCGAGACTTGAGGGAAGAGGCAAAACCTTTTGCCTCCAACCTCAAACGGAGTGCTCCTCAAGCGAAGCGATCATCAAACATAGCGATCTTGAAAGGAGTATTTCATGGGTAAACAAACACTTAGTTTTACATTAAATGGCGAACCCATCCAAATTGAGGTCGAACCTCATCTGACCCTATTGCAAGTTTTGAGGGATAAACTCGAATTCACCGGGACAAAAGAAGGGTGCGGTATGGGGGAGTGCGGCGCCTGTACTGTCCTCCTCAATGGGAAGACGGTCAACTCCTGTATCTTTCCTGCGCTCGAAGTCGAGGGGAAAAGCGTTACAACGATCGAGGGCCTGACCGATGGTCAGGGAAACCTCCATTCCATCCAGAAAGCCTTCATTGAATACGGAGCCATCCAGTGTGGCTTCTGTACGCCCGGGATGGTCCTTTCTGCGAAAGCTCTTCTCGATGAGAACACGAAACCTACGGAGGAAGAGATTCGCCACGGAATTGCCGGAAACTTATGCCGCTGCACCGGGTATCTTCAGATCATCCAGGCGATCAAAGAAGCCAGTGAACAATAACAAGGGAATACCCAATAACCAAATGACAATAATCAAATAATAACCAATGACTGAATCACCAATAATCAAACATTGCTTTGATCTCGAAAAGAGAACTTTAGAATTTGCTAAAAATGTAATCAAGCTTTGTAAACAGTTACCACAAAATGTGATCAATAGAGAACTCATCGCCCAGTTGGTCAATGCAAGCGGTTCGGTTGGCGCAAACTATCGCGAAGCAAATGATGCCTTAAGTAAAAAAGACTTTAAGCATCGTATCAAAATTACTCGAAAAGAAGCTAAAGAAACTCATTACTGGCTCGAACTTTTAATCGAAGCAAATCCAGAATTTAAAGAAAATATTGACATATTATTAAAGGAAGCGCTCGAATTAAAGAAGATATTTTCGTCAATCGCTAACAGGTCTACTTAATTGGAAAATTGGTTATTATTTGGTGTTTGGTTATTGGTGATTGGTTATTAGAAAAGGGAGGTTTTATGCAAGACTTCATCAATATTGGAAAGCGAATTCCCAAGATGGATGCAGAGGAGAAGGTCACCGGCAAAGCGATCTATATTCATGACCTCAAGGTTCCCGGAATGCTTTACGGGAAAATCCTCTACAGCCCTCATCCCCACGCAAAAATATTGAGGATCGACACCTCTGAGGCGGAAAGGCTTCCGGGGGTGAGGGCCGTTTTAACGGGCTATAACACGCCTCCTATTAAATTCGGATTCTATAAGGATAACCCCCCGCTCAAAGCCAATAAGGTCCGATCCTACCGCGATGAGGTTGCCGCTGTGGCTGCGATTGATCCGGACATCGCTGAGGATGCCCTCAACCTCATCAGGGTCGAATACGAAATCCTTCCTGCCATCTTCGATCCGGAAGAGGCAATGAAAGAAGGGGCGCCCCTCATCCATGAAGAGCATTTGGGCGGAAAGGAGAAGAAACCGACCAATGTGCTCAATCTCCCCTGGAGATTGATAGCGGGAGACGTGGATGAGGCGCGAAAGAATTCGGACTATGTGGCGGAAGACCGTTTCAAAGTGACCTGGGTTGCTCACTGTTGTCTGGGAACGAGCGGATGCGTGGCACAGTTTGACCTGAAAAATAATCTCACAATGTATAGCAATACGCAGATCCCCTCCCTGGCACAGAAAGACTATCTCGATGCCCTCTCCGCCATGGGATTGCAGGGCAAGAAGGCCCGCGTGATCAAAGCCATGATTGGTGGGGGGTTTGGAAGCAAGCTCGACACCTACGCCTATGAATATATCGCCATCCTTTTAGCCCACAAGACCCGCAAACCCGTCAAGATCATCTTCAGCCGTGAAGAAGAGTTTTTTGCCACTTCGCCCAGACAGCCAGCCATCATTCATATTGCTCAGGGTTGTACAAAAGATGGGAAACTGACTTTTCGCGACATCCGGATGACGCTCGACAATGGCGCCTATACCTCCTGGGGAGCAACTACGCCTTCGGTCATGATGATGCCCATCTCCTCCCTTTACAAAGTTCCCAATGTCCGCTATGTGGCGAAGTGCGTCTATACCAACAATACCTGGTCACAGGCCATGAGGGGATATGGAAATCCTCAGGCCACCTTTGCCATCGACTCCCAGATCGATATCCTTGCTGAAATGGCCGGAATCGATCCCCTGGACTTCAGAATGAGAAATGCCAATACGCCCGGAGAAGTCACCCCTCAGAATTTCAGGATCAACACCTGCGGCCTGAGGGAATGCATCGATGTGGTGGCTCAAAAGTTAGACTGGCGGCAGAACCGGGGGAGAAGAGATGGAAGAGGCATTGGGATGGCATCGATGATCCATGTGGGCGGAGGCGCCCGGGTCTATAAATCAGACGGTTGCGGGACGATTATCAAGATCGATGATTTCGGAACGGTCAATGTCATCACCGGCGCCACCGATATGGGACAGGGAGCCGATACGGTCATTGCCCAGATCGTCGCCGAAGAACTCGGAGTGAGAGTAGAGGATGTGGTTGTCACCCATACCGATACGGATATCTGCCCATGGGATGTGGGAGCCCATGCCAGCCGGACGACCTTTGTGGCCGGAAATTCAGCCAGGGGCGCCGCAAAAAAAGTGAAGGAACAGCTTCTCGAGGTGGCGGCCAAATCCCTTGGCGAAAACCCTGAAAATCTGGATATCCGTGATCGGACCATCTTCTCAAAGAACGATCCGGAGAAGAAATCCCCCTTAGGAAAAATATTGAGGGCCGCCCACTATGCCGCAGGCGGGAAAATGGTGATGGCTGAACATTTCTACGATCCTCCCAATGAAAACCTCGATAAGGAATTCAAGGGAAATCTTTCGGTCACCTATGCCTACGGGACACACGGTGTTGAGGTTGAGGTGGACAAAGAGACAGGTCAGGTTAAGATCCTGAAATATATTGCCGCTCACGATGTGGGCAGGGCGATCAACCCCATGCTTCTTGAAGGTCAGGTTTACGGAGGAGCAACGATGGGAATCGGCTATGCCCTGACCGAGAGGCTCATCTTACAGGATGGTAAGGTGATGAATCCGAACTTCCTCGACTATAAGATGCTAACGGCGAAGGATGTCCCCAATATCGAGCCCATCGTAGTCGAAACAGATGATCAATTCGGACCTTTCGGCGCCAAAGGCATTGGGGAGCCAGGCCTGGTCCCCACAGCGCCCGCCATTGCTAATGCTATTTATGATGCGGTAGGGGTGAGAATTAAAGACCTCCCCATCACTCCTGAAAAGGTGCTGGCCGCGTTGAAAGAGAAGAAATAGAAGAAGTCAGGAGTCAGAATTCAGAAGGCAGAATGAAAAGATCTCCGGCCAAGTCATTTCAAGATTTGATCGTTTGGCAAAAAGCGCATCACTTTATATTATCTATTTACAAATTCACTGAAAATTTTCCAAAAAGTGAAACATATGGATTAACATTGCAATTAAAGAGAGCAGCCATTTCCATTCCCGCTAATATCGCAGAAGGCTTCAAAAAAAAGACGAAACCAGATAAGGCTCGTTTTATGAATATTGCACAGGGTTCTCTTGAAGAATGCCGGTATTATTTGATTCTTGCCAAAGACCTCGGGTATGGTGATACAGAAGCCTTAGTGTCCCAGATTGAAGAAGTCAGCAAAATCTTGGAGTCTTATTCTTCCGTCATTCTGTCTTCCAGCTCTTGACTACTATCTCCTGACTCCTGACTTCTGGCTCCTGTCTTGTGGCTCCTGCCTCCTGTCTTCTGACTCCTGTCTCCTGACTTCTTCTTTCCCATCTTTGTGCAAAATTGTCATTTTTTTGGCAAAATTGTCATAAATTATCCACTTTTAGGCGCATCAACCCTGCCAAACAATCTATTCACCCTGCTCCTCTAAAATCTTAAAACATATTTAATATCAAATAGATAGAAATAATATCTGATATTTTATGAAAATTTGGAGCAATTTGGAACAAAACTTGCTGTTTTACTACTTCTTAGGAAATTCTATGGTCTCGGTAAGGTAAATTACGATGGGGAAAAAACCGAACAGAGTCACTTACAGAAACCAGAAGGGGAAAGAAATATGTCAACCCAAAATTTTAAAAGAAAAAAGATGAAAATCCATTTGTTAGATCAGAAAAAAACACTATCGTCCAAAAACTCGGCCATCACCCTCCCCCTACCCACCGAACAGACCAGCAAGCAGGAGGAGGATGCACTGCGGGAAGCCGAACGTTTTCTAACCAATATCTTTACAAGTATACAGGACGGTATCAGTATCCTTGATAATGATATGAACATTATTCGTGTCAACCAGGCAATGGAACAGTGGTATTCACACACCATGCCACTCATCGGAAAGAAATGCTATGAAGCCTACCACGGTCGAACCGAACGGTGTGAAATTTGTCCAACACACCAAACGATTAGCACAGGGAAACCTGCTTACGAGATTGTTCCAAAGACGGGATCAGGTGGAGAAATTGTTGGATGGCTTGATCTCTATAGTTTCCCCCTCATCGACAAAGCAACTGAGAAAATGACAGGTGTAATTGAATATGTCCGGGATATCACCGAGCGGAAGCAAGCGGAGGATGAACTCCTAAGGAGTGAGGAGGAGGCGAAACGGCTGGCTCAAGAGAATGCGATTATGGCAGAAATTGGGCGAATCATTAGTTCAACATTGAACATCGAAGAGATTTACGAGCGGTTCTCCGAAGAGGTGCGCAAGTTCATCCCTTTCGAACGGATTGCAATCAATACCATCAATCCAAAGGATAATACTTTCAACATTGCCTATGCTATGGGTCTCGAGATTCCGGAACGACGCCAAGGGGCCATCATTCCAATACAGGGTACACTTACTGAAGAAATCATAAACACAAAATCGAGCCTCCTCATTAAAACAGAAAATCGTGCTGAGGTGGCAGAACTTTTCCCCAAGCTTTTACCTGCATTTGATGTTGGATTTCGATCTATGATATCCGCCCCCTTGATTTCTAAAGATCGAGTCATTGGCGTCCTTCATCTTCGTTCAAAAAAACCAAATGCCTACACAGAAAAAGATCTCGCTCTTGCCGAGAGAGTAGGCAACCATATCTCCGGCGCCATTGCAAACTCACTTCTCTTCAATGAAATAATGCAGGCAGAGGAGGCACTGCGTGAAAGCGAAGAGAAATACAGAACTATCCTCGAGAACATTGCAGACGGTTATTATGAAGTTGATATTGCCGGCAATTTTACCCTTTTTAATGTTTCAATCTGCCATCTTCTCGGATACTCAAAAGATGAATTGTTGGGAATGAATAACCGTGAATATATGGATCAAGAAAATGCGAAAAAATTGTATCAGGCCTTTAATAGAGTCTATAGAACAGGGGTCCCCTCTAAAGTATTCGATTGGGAGATCATCAGAAAAGATGGGACAAAACGATATATCGAATCCTCTATATCCTTAATAAAGAATCCAAATGCTCAACCGAATGGCTTTCGTGGCATTGTTCGGGACATCACCGAACGTAAGAAATTTGAAGAAACCCTTGCCCGAAGTGAAGAACGTTATCGAACACTGGTTGAAGAGAGTTTCGACGGCATTTTCATTCAAAAGGGGTTTAATATCATCTTTGCAAACCGTCGCCTGCATGAAATGCTTGGTTATGGCGAAGGCGAATTGGAAGGTCTTGATCATTGGCTTGTTTACCATCCTGACTATCAGGCTCTTACGCGGGAAAGAGCGCGTGCGCGTATGCGAGGAGAGTCAGTCCCCTCCACCTATGAAGTAAAATTTCTTCGGAAAGATGGTTCGTCATTCTGGGGAGAGATACATGCCAAAGTTATCAAATATTTAGGAGAACCAGGCATCCAGGTCTGGGCCAGAGATATCAGCGAACGCAAACAAGCCGAGGAGACTCTGCATGCTGAGAAGGAAAGATTGCGTTCTTTATCAGAAAGTGCCCCCTTTGGAATGGCGATGATCGATAAGGATGGCGCCTTCAAATATATTAACTCCAAATTTAAAGAGCTGTTTGGATACGATCTAAACGATGTCCCGGATGGTAAAACCTGGTTCAGGAAAGCATACCCTGCCCCCGACTATAGACATCATGTCATTTCTACATGGCTGAACGATTTAGCAAGTTCAAAGTCAGGAGAAAAGAGGCCCAGAGTCTTTACCGCCAGATGCAAAGATGGATCTGAAAAGATCGTCAATTTCATATCTGTTCAATTGGAGGCGGGCGAAAATCTATTGACCTGTGAGGATATTACCGAAAAGGTGAAGGCGGATGAGGCTATAAAAAAACTATCTCAAGAAAACGCCATAGTGGCGGAGATTGGTCGTATCATCAGCTCTTCATTAAACATCGAGGAAATTTACGACCGCTTCGCTGAAGAAGTGCAAAGTCTCATCCCTTTCGACAGGATTGCAATTAATATTACCAATTTCAAGAACAATACTGTTACGGTTGTTTATGCACTTGGACTCGATGTGCCAGACCGTCGCATTGGGGATATCTTTCCTTTAGCCGGGTCGGTTAATGACTATCTCATGCAAACCCGGTCAAGTCTTCTCATCCTCATCAAAGATGATAACGATATTCAAAAAGTTACAGCTACGTTGCCTAATCTTCTCCCCCATTTTCAATCAGGAATTCGATCGTTGATTTCAGTCCCATTGCTTGCAAAAGATACTGTAATTGGGGTTCTTCATCTTCGATCATTACAGGAGAACGCTTATTCCGAAGTAGATCTGAGGTTGGCGGAAAGGGTGGGCAATCAGATCGCTGGCGCTATTGCCAATGTCCAATTGTTTAAAGAGCTTATGCAAGCAGAAGAGGATAAAATTGCCATTCAGGAGCAGCTTCGGCAGTCCCAGAAGATGGAGGCCATCGGAGGGCTGGCCGGGGGCATTGCCCATGATTTTAACAACCTCCTCACCGTCATCAAGGGTTATGCAGAACTTTCCTGCCTTGTATTAGATACAAGCGATCCATTGCGGGGGAATATCGAAGAAATTTTGAAGGCGTCGGAACGCGCCACCAATCTCACACGCCAGCTTCTGGCTTTCAGCCGCCGCCAGATTCTCGACTTCAAGGTCATCAATCTCAATACCCTGTTGAAAGACTTGGATAGGATGCTTCACCGTATTCTGGGTGAGGACATTGATCTGGTCTATCACTTTTCCGAAGACATTGGAAAGGTGAAGACCGATCCGGGTCAGATCGAGCAGGTGATCCTCAATCTCGCGGTCAATGCAAGGGATGCCATGCCATCCGGGGGAAAACTGACCATTGAAACATTAAATATAAAACTTTCGGAAGCTTATGCTCAAACCCATATGGAAGTAACCCCCGACAATTATGTGATGCTTTCGGTGAGCGATAGTGGCGCCGGAATAACCCCCGAGGTCAGAGAACGAATATTTGAACCATTCTTCACCACCAAAGAGAAAGGGAAAGGAACAGGGTTGGGGTTATCGACTGTCTATGGGATTGTGAAGCAGAGCGGTGGAAATATATATTGCTACAGTGAACCAGGTTTTGGAACGACATTCAAAATCTACCTCCCGAGAGTGGAAGAGGAAGAAGATAATCTGCAACGGAAAGACCTCGACATTTCCCTTTTAACAGGAAACGAAACCATCCTCCTTGCAGAAGATGAGCAATCGGTTCGTGAGCTGGCGGCTCGAATTCTGCGCGATAGGGGATATCAAGTATATGAAGCCCCTGATGGAAAAGAAGCTTTAAATATGGCCCAAGGCCATCCTGAGAGAAAATTTCATCTTTTGCTTACCGATGTGGTGATGCCCGGGATGAGCGGTAAGGAGTTAGCAGATCGTTTAAAACTTTCAACGCCTGATATCAAGGTTCTCTTTATCTCGGGTTATACGGATAATTTCATTGTGCACCATGGCGTGCTGGATAAAGGAGTCAATTTCATTCAAAAACCTTTCTCCACGGAAAGCCTCACACGCAAAGTCAGAGAGGTGCTGGACCGGCAGCCCAAGATGGGGAGGTAGGGGGATGGGGAAATAAGGAGATAAGGAGTTGGGGAGATGGGGTGATGAAAAGAAAGATGGGAAGATTGGGAGATAAGGAGATGGGGGGATAAAAATAATGGAAAAGAAATTGGTTCGAACGCATCATGATTTGGAAGTTTACCAAATGGCTTTTGAAGCAGCCATGAAAATATTTCAGGAAAGTAAGTCTTTCCCCAGCGAAGAAAGATATTCGTTGACTGACCAGGTTCGCAGGTCATCAAGGTCCGTTTGTGCTAACCTATCAGAAGCCTGGAGAAAAAGAAGGTATGAAGCCTCCTTCGTAAGCAAACTAAGTGACGCTGAAGCAGAAGCCGCTGAAACCCAGGTTTGGTTGGAGTTTGCTTTAAAATGTGGTTATCTCAGTGAAAATATCATGCAAGAATTATCAGTCGATTACGACAATATTCTGGGGAAGATTGTTAGTTTGATTAATAATCCTCAACAATGGTTGCTACCAGGGGCTAAACGACGTTGAATGGTTTGATGGGATGGGGTGGACGGCTCCCTATCTTCCTATCTCCCCATCACCCCATTTTTAAAGAAAGGCAAGGTGAAGCAAAAATGAATAAACATTCCGCATTCCGCAATCCGCATTCCGCAATCCAAACGAGGGAAATCATGACCCCTCGGGAAGCGGCTGAATATCTGAGCATTCATGTACGGACCATCTATCGCCTAGTAAAAAACGGAGAGATCCCGTGCCGCAAGGTTGGAGGAAGCTGGCGATTCAAGAAGGATGCCTTGGATGAATGGCTGTCGGGGAGAGAAAATCTAAAGGAAAAACAATAAAAAAAAGGGGCCAAGGGTTCGAGGTCTCAAGGTTTCAAGGAAGGTAAAAGATGCTTAAAAATTATAAAGAATTAAAGGTATGGCAGAAAGCTTATCAACTTTGCTTAGAAATATACAGGATGACAAAGGTTTTTCCTAAAGAAGAGAGGTATGGACTGACTTCTCAAATTAGAAGAGCTGCCGTATCGGTTCCCTCTAATATCGCGGAGGGGTATGGAAGGAAAACAATAGGAGAATATGTCCATGCATTGTATATTGCCTACGGTTCTAACTGCGAATTGGAGACACAAATTTTATTATCAGCTGATTTGGGATTTATCGATTCTGATCATTTTAAAAACCTTCAAAATAATGTGGGAGAGGTTGAAAGAATGCTTAAAGGGCTCATTAAATCTCTGGGTAATAAAACTTGAACCCATGAACCCTTGAAACCTTGGACCCTTAAATCGCTGTTACTTATTGGGCGACTCTTAGGAATGAGGCGTGCAGATGGAAAACCGTATTTTAGTTGTGGATGACGAAAAGGAGATCAGGGACTTTCTATTCAAAGCCCTAACCCGGATTGCCGGGTTCCAGGTGGAGTTGGCGGAAAACGGCCAGGAAGCCCTGAAGAAAATGGAAAAGGAGAAGTTTGATCTCGTATTGACTGACCTCAAAATGCCGGAGGTAGATGGTCTCCATCTAATAACGGAAATTTCCAGGTCTAAGCCCGAAGTCCTTACCGTTCTGATGACCGGCCATGGAACCATCGATTCGGCGATAGAGGCGATGAAGAATGGGGCAAGCGACTACCTTACCAAACCCCTCAATCTGGACGAAACTATCCTACGTTTGAAAAAGGTTCTTGAGGAAAAACAGCGGTTTGTGAGACTGAAAGACTATGCCGATCAACTGGAAAAAGCCAATCAGGAACTGAAAAATATCGATGCGATGAAATCCGAATTTGTCTCGGTTGCCTCCCATGAGTTAAGAACACCCCTGGCCGCCATTAAAAATTCGATTCAGCTCATCCTTTCTGGAAAGACAGGCGAGATCAATGAAAATCAGACAAAATTTCTCTCCATGGCTGAGAGAAACATCAACCGGCTGACCAATATTTTGAACAACCTGCTCAATCTTTCAAAGATTGAGTCCGGGAAGGTCGATCTGAAGTTTGAGGATGTAGCGTTGAAAAGCCTCATTGAATTAACCGCATCCTCATTGCGACCCCAGGCCGATGGAAAGTCTATTGCGATTGAGGTGGAGGTCCCTGAAGACCTTCCGGCCGCCTTTGCGGACAAAGATAAAATCGAACAGGTTCTGGTTAATCTGATCGGCAATGCCGTCAAATTCACGCCTGAAAGGGGGAAAATTTTTGTGTTGGCAAAAGCCTTCTCCGAAGAGAGGGAGGGAGGGATCGTCAACAAGATTTTCGTATCCGTCAAAGATACCGGGATTGGAATTCCGGCTGAGCACCTCAGCTCCGTCTTTGAAAAATTTCATCAGGTGGAAGATTCGCTTCACCGGTCGACGGGCGGGACGGGATTAGGTCTGGCTATCACCAAAGGACTGGTGGAAGCCCATCAAGGGAAGATCTGGGTGGAGAGTGAGGTGGAAAAAGGGAGCGCCTTCACCTTCACCCTGCCTGTGTCAGAAGGGGAGCGAAGAGAACCTCATTTCCGCTTTGTTCTGGACAGGGAATTTCATCAGGCGCAGAAAAATGATTCACCTCTTTCCCTTTTTCTGATAGAATTGGCCGAACAGAAGAAAGAGATAGAGGATGACTTGCTTGAGGAGCTCGAGATGAGAATAAGACAATCCCTCTGTAGAAAGGGGGATATTCTGTTGAGGAGGAAACAGGAGAAATTACTGGTGGCTCTTTGTGAAGCGGATCTGAAAGGAGCACAGGCGGTCCGTCAACGAATGGAGGAGGATATTCAAAAATATCTGATTCAGGGACCCGATAGGGCTCTGGTCATTAAAATCGGGGGGGCGACTTTTCCTGAAGAGGCTCTCTCAAAAAAGGAACTCTTCAGAAAGGCAAAAGAACAATTGAGGAGGGCTCTGTGATTCAGACATTAGACCATAGACTGCACGCCGCGCAAGCGCTGGCGCTGCGGGCAGACAATAGACTGAAAGGGAGGAAATGGCCAGAGATTACACAAAGATAAAGGCATGGCAGTTGGCAGATCAATTGGCGCTTTCGGTATATCGGTATATAAGATGAAAACCGTAAAAAGTCGTCATTCTCGTGAAAACGGGAATCCAGAGAATTTTAACTACTTGAAAATACTGGATTCCTGTTGGAGTTTATCCCGTACTTTGATACGGGACAGGAATGACTGATGATGGGCTTTTCAGACTTTTACGAGACCATCAATATGATGAATTATGGGCAAAATCTCAAGAAAGTTTGAGAAAACTTCAGGGGTTAATTTCTTATATCGAAAAGTCTGGTGTCTCAAGTCCCCGCAGCGCCAGCGCTTGCGCGGCGTGTGAAGTCCAGTGTCTGAATTGCAAAGGAGGGAAGGATGAGCAAAAAGAGGATTCTGGTTGTTGATGACGAAATGGATCTGGTGGAAACGGTTCGTTTTTCTCTCGAACTGGAAGGGTATGATGTGCTTGTCGCTTACAATGGTGAAGAGGCATTGAATCAGGCCCGGAAAGAGAATCCGGACCTGATCCTTCTTGACCTCATGTTGCCAAAACTGGATGGATACAAGGTCTGCCGGTTATTAAAATTCGACGAGAGATATAAACACATCCCCATCCTGATGCTGACCGCTAAAATCCAGGAGAAGGACAAAGCGACTGGAATGGAGACAGGGGCAAACGAATACATCACCAAACCCTTCGAGATGGACGAATTGATGAAGAAAGTGAAGGGGTACATTAGTAAATAAAAAGGATTCAAGGAGTCCAGGATTCAAGGGGTCAAGGGAAGATCTCAAAAAACACTTGAACCCATGAACCCTCGAATCCTTGAACCCTTAAGGAATGAATTCATGTCCACTTTCAAATACAGAGCTCGAGATAGGACCGGCAAGGCAATTAACGGGAAGGTTCAATCCCCTACCCTCCAATCGGCAGGGGATGAGCTCTACCGTCTCGGATATCTTCCGATCTCGATAGAAGAAACGGATGAGGCCACTCTGTTTAACCTTTCGGATTTGATGAGCAGGTTTAAAAAGGTTAGCCTGGAGGAAATCGTCGTTTTCAGCCAGCAACTTTCAACATTATATAAAGCAGGGCTACCCCTTCTCACAGGTTTATCCAATTTAAAGGATCAGACAGAGAACAAGAATCTGAAAAATGTTCTGGGTGAGGTTTGCAAAAATGTTGAGGGCGGGAATCCGCTTTTCGCATCCATGGCAAAGCATCCCGATGTTTTTTCACTGATCTATATCAATATGATTCGGGCGGGCGAAACTTCCGGACGGTTGGGCGAATCGCTGGATCGATTTGTCACCCTGGCAGACCGGGAACTACAAACCCGTCAGAGACTTAAAGAGGCAACACGGTATCCCAAGATTGTTATCTTTTCAGTAGTCATTGCCTTCGGAGTCCTGCTTGCCTTTGTCATTCCCAGGTTTGCCGCAACCTTTGCGCAGTTCAATATGCCACTGCCCCTGCCCACCCGCATGATGATCGGGATTAACAAATTATTTCAAACCTACTGGTATCTGATTCTGGGGGCGCTTCTGGTGATCTCCATCTTCATTAAACGCTACCTTAAGACAGAAAATGGAAGATACTTCTGGGATAAATTTAAAACCCGGATTCCAGTATTAGGACCGCTTTTTTTAAAAATTGGTCTCTCTCGTTTTTCCAATACCTTTGGGATGTTGAACCGAAGCGGGATACCCATTTTACAGGCCCTCGAAATCACTTCCACCACGGTGGACAATGTTCTTCTCTCCCAATCCATTGAAAGCGTCCAGCAGAAGGTGAGAGAGGGAAGCAGTTTGACCGACGCACTGAAGGAGAGCAAAAGGTTCACCCCTCTTGTCATCCAGATGATCTCCGTGGGAGAATCCTCCGGAACTCTGGATGAGATGTTGACGAGGGTAACGGACTATTATGATGTTGAAGTCGATAACGCCCTGAAGAAGCTCCCCACTTATATTGAGCCAGTTCTGACGCTGGTTCTGGGTGGGGTGGTTCTGCTCCTTGCCCTGGCCGTATTTCTCCCGTGGTGGAATATGGCCTCGTTGTTCAGGTAATTCACAATGAACGATGGACGATGAACCATAAACCTTTGAATTTCGAATTTCGCCTGCCCGCCGAACAGGCAGGGATTGCGGGTTGCGGAATTAAAACTCCGAACTCTAAGGGCATCTCCCTCATCGAAGTCATTCTCGTTTTGGTCATCATTGCCATACTGGCCGCCGTGGTCATCCCGAGGGCAGGCTTCGATGTTTCCCCGAGGGCTTCTGTTGAAGGGGCCGCTTACATGATCGCTTCTGATATCCGTTACGCGCAGGAATGTGCCATGGCAAATCGTGTCTCGAAGGAAATTCGATTTACTTCAAATTCCAATTCCTATAGCTTCTTTCCTACCAGCAGTTTTGATCCCTCGGGCCAGCTGCAGGGGGCAACGATTGGCACCACTGTAATATTTACCTTCAATTCTCTGGGAGAGCCAACAACATCGGCGGGTTGGACGGTGACAGTTTCAACAGGTGGAGTGTCAAAAACGATCAGCGTCGCGAATTATACAGGAAAGGTGAGTATTAATTGATAGTTTGGAGTAATGAGTTCGAAGTTAGGAGAAAATGATAAGGATGAGGAAAAAAATTAAATCTTTAAAGAATAATTTCAAAAGACTCGGAATTAAAAACTCCGAACTCCGAACTCCGAACTCCGAACTTTTAGTAAAAAACAAAGGTTTCACCCTTATTGAGGTTATCGTTCTCATTGTGATGGCGGGGATTCTTCTGCCGGCCATCATCGTTCCTTTTGTCACAAGCATTAAGGGAAGCCAAAAACCGGAGATGGTAACCACGGCAATGTATCTCGTCCACCAGAGAATGGAGGAGATGATGAAATGTAATTATGGTAGGTCAATCCTTAATCCTATTGTTCTCACTCCATATACTGATATAGATGCAGTTAATTTCCCTGGCTATCAATGGCAATGGGAGATTAAGCGAGTTCAACCAAACGCCACTAACGGTTTTAGTGATTCTACCCTTGAAGGATATAAACAGATTTTGGTTCGTGTGAGAGACCCTGCGCTCATTGCTTATGAGGTTTACTCAGTGGTCACGTTTTTCCCGTAATTGAAAGGATAACAAATGCGGAATAAAAAATCCAAATTGATAAAATCGAGTGTAGTGAATTTAACATTTCTTAACAGTGGTCTAAGAACTGTCATTCCCGCGAAAGCGGGAATCCAGATTGAAAAGACTGGATTCCGGATCAAGTCCGGAATGACAAAATATGTGAAGTCATATCTGAATAAGCACATTAAAATGCGGAAGCATAACTCCGAACTACGAACTCTGAACTCCGAACTTCAAAAGGGTTTCACCCTCATCGAAATCATCATTGTGATTGTCATTTTATCCATTGTCTCGGGTATTACTATTAAGTTCTTGATTGACAGCCTGAAAATCTATACAATGACCGTCAATCAAAAGACGCTCTTTGATGAAGGGAAGCTGGCGATGGAGAGGATGTGCAGGGATATTCGGGATGCAAATGGCATCACAGGAACCACAGCATCTTCGATCACCTTCACAAGAGCCCATACAACAGTTCAGGACGTTGCCGGTGAAACTATCATATTTCAACTGAACGCAGGCACAGGCACTCTGCAAAAGGATAAGTCATTACCTCTTCCTGACCCTCCTCCTGTAGATATGGCTAGCAATGTCACAGGGTTTGTTGTAACGAATGCGACAAACGAGATCCAACTTCGATTAACACTCCAATTGACAAGTGGCGAAAGTGTGAGGTTACAGACAAAGGTGTATCCAAAAAACCTTCCACCAGATGTAACTCCACTAACTGCAACATATAATAAGCACTTTGGCGGGAATTGGAAGGAGGTTAAAAGTCCGGACGCGTCATAGCCAAGACCGATCGGCTTTTGAGTAAAAACTTCTACAGGAATTGGGGGGGAGGTTAGAAACAATTGAAAAGGTTTCATTTGATGAACTCCAAAGGAATATCGGTTCTTTTTCTGGTTATTGCCATGATGCTGATGATCACAATCGGCTATGTCTTCTCTTATTTGATCCCTTCAAAACAGAAATCTGTGATCTTTCCCATTCAATCGACGCAAGCCTTCTTCCTGGCACAATCTGGAGTTGAGTACGCTATCCGTTACGCAACGGTCCAAGGCTGGTTGACGTCTGCTCTCCTCGCTAATCTGAATGGCGCGGCAGTCCGCCAGAGAAACCTTGGCAGTGGAAGGTTCACCATAACATATACCAATACTGCTCCCGACCTTGATACTCTTTTTTCTGTTGGAGAGGTCCCCAGCGGCACTGAAAAAAGGAGGATCACTGTTACCAATTTCTCCAGCTTTTTACGCCAGTTGGTTCTCTGGATAGATCCCAATGCTACTCCTGCGCGTCCGGCCCCTTGTTTGTTCGATACTACGGGTGGTTATTATTATGAGGCACGTTTCTGGATAATGAATGTCGGCTCAACCTCTCTAACCCTAAATTCTTTTCGTGCCACTTGGGATCCCCGTCCGGTAACCGATCCACCTATCAATAGAGTGAGATTTGGAGGAACTACTAGATATAACCAATCCTATAGTAATGGGGGTGTGCGAACCTATTTCAATGTTAGTAACCAAACTATTACCGCTGGAACCACTATCCAAGTGCGAATACGATTTGCTGATCTACCTTCAGCATACAATTTTAGCAGTCTCGTCGTTTATCTCTATGATACAAATAACAATATGTACACCTTTATTTTAGATCCAGATCATGATGGGCTGCCAAGTTGCTAATTTGAGTTCTGAGTTGTGAGTTTAGAATTATGAGTCTAATTGGTAGATTTTGTATTTGTTTCGGATTTAGGAGATAGATATGCCAGAGATGATCGGATTGGATATTGGTTCTCATTCCATTAAATTGGTGGGGCTGAAAAAGACCTCCAAGGGGCCTTTCCTGACCTGTTTCGGGATGAAGAAGATTCCCCAGGGCATTGACAAAGAGGATATCAGCTCTATTTCCATCCTTCTCAAAGATCTATCCGAGGAAACCGGCATTAAAACGAAGAAGGTAATGCTTACGGTTTCCGGTTCGGGAATCCATATTCGACGGATGACCATGCCTTCCATCCCCAAAAAGGAGTTGAACCAGGCCCTGCGCTGGGAAATAAAAGAACACCTCCCCTTCCCTGTCGAAACAGCCCGGATTCAATATCACATCCTTGGAGAATTCGTCGAGGATGGGGCAAAAAAACTGGACTTGCTAACCGTGGTCTGTCCGAATGACCTCGTTGACCGAACGCTCTCCATCGCCAACAGCGCCGGGCTTCAGGTCACTCATCTCGATGTGAGCGCTTTTGCCCTCTGGAATACGCTTTTCACCTATGATCGATTGAAAATCGGGGAGACCATCGGTCTGATCGACCTTGGATCGGAGAAGATGAGCCTCTACCTTTTTAAGGATGAAATTCTCCAATTCGGCCGGGAGATTACACCGGCCGGGGATGACCTCACCCGGGCCATTACAGAAGGAATTCCCTTCGAAAGAGACCTCATTTTCCTCCATGAAAAGGCTGAGAGGATAAAGGAGGGAGTGGGAATCCCCTCCGGGCATTCTGAAGAAAAAGAGATAGATGAACCGATCGACCTGTCGAAGATCTCCTTTCTGATGAGGCCTGTTCTCGAAAGATGGGCAGGAGAAATAGGACGCTCCCTCGATTACTACCGAAACCAGTTCTATGGGGAGAAAATTGACAGAATTCTTCTCACGGGAGGAGGCGCCCATTTGAAGAATTTCGCCTCCTACCTCGAAGGCGAACTCCGGCTTCCTGTCGAGTGTTTTAACCCGTTGAAAGAGACGCTTTATGATGCGAAGACGATCGATGCCGGAGCACTGGATCAGGTGGGTTCCATGTTCACCAATGCTGTTGGCGTGGCGCTCTCTGAACCGAAACAGATCGAATTCCTTCCAGTCAAAGAGCCATTCTGGTATAAGTTTCAAAACGAGAAATGGATTTTTATAACGGCTTTTTCAGTTACCGCCCTTGTCTTCCTCGGGATCATCTATCACACCACTTCACAGGTGACCACTCTTGAAAGGGAGCGGGCCGAGAAGATGGCGAAGGTAACAAAGCTGGAAGACCTCCGGTCCAAACTGACGACACTGAAGGAGAAAGAGTTAAGGATGAAACAGGACCTTTCTCTCTTTCCATCTTCCACGATCACTGCCGGACCTTACCGCGAGGTATTGAAAGAAGTGATCAAAATGATTCCGGCAAATGTTACCCTGACGCACCTCGAAGTTCAGTCCGGAGCAAAACCTTTGGGAAAGACCCCGCAGGCTTCAAAACCCCAGGAGGGAGAATCACGGGAGAATGGAAAGAAGGTTCTTCATCTCACCGGCCTTGCCTTCGGAAATGATATTCACTGCCTTACAGCCATCGCCCAGATCATTGAAGGACTCGAGAGGTCACCACTGTTCAGCCATGTGAAATTAATTTCCACAGATGAAAATAAATTGTATAATCAGTTGGCCGTTGAATTCGATATCGCTTGTGACATCGATATTCCCAATAAGGGAAAGGATTGAAAGAGGAGAAACCTTAACCCATGGCACTGAAAAGCAGAGAAAAGATACTATTCTTTCTGGTCATCATCGCCGCCGCCATCTTTCTATTCGATCGTCTCTATTACACACCTCAGAATCGCAAGGTTCTGAGTCTAAAAGGGGAAGTCAAGGCGGCAGACTTGAAGCTGAGCGAACTCTCTCTACTGACCCAGGGTCTCGAAACAACAGAAACCATGATCGCTCAGATGGAAAAAGAGCTCACAAGTTTAGGTGAGCGGACGCTCAGGGGGGAGGAGTTCAAGGCCTTCTTAAAACATCTGGCCAGGGAGAGCGACCCTCTGCAGATGAAGGTCATCTCTCTTGCACCTTCAGAGGAAAAGATTTCTCCGCACGAAGAGAAAAAAGGATTAGTCCCCACAGATTCAAGAAAGGTGACTGTTCAGGTTATCCTCCATTCCACCTTTGCCAAATTAGAGGCTTATTTGAAGGGAATTGAGGAGCTTCCATTTCTAATCCAGATTGATAGCCTTCAAATTCAGAGAAATGACGAGGCTCACCCCCTCTTAAAAGTGACACTGGGTCTGAAGATGTATATTATTACGTTGTAATTCTCCTTTCACCTCCCTCTCCCCGCCGGGGAGAGGGGAAGGGTGAGGGGACTGGAGGGAATTTCGTGGCTCGACATCAAAGCATCATTCTTATTTTAGTGACCGTCTTTGTTTCTATGACCCCTTTGATGGAGACAGGAGAGGTTCACGCACAATTGAAGAAAAAACCTTCCCTGTTCCAGGAGACCCGAAAAGACCCGTTCTCTCTTCCCCCTGGAGTCCGTCTCTTTTCAAAGGAGATCCCTGTTCAGGAGAACAAAAGGATTCTTCAAGCAACGGAAGAAGTGAAACCTGTTGAAGTCCCGTTAAAGCTAAAGGCTATTTTAATCGGCGACCATGTCCGGCTCGCATCGATTGACCGATCGATCGTGACCGTCGGAGATTTGGTCAATGATGAGAAGGTTCTCGAAATACGGCCCGATCGGGTCATTCTCGGAAAAGAAGGCAAAAAGAGGACAATCTTGTTGGAACAGAGTCCAGTGAAATTAAAGGTTGAAGAGAGATAACCTCATTCCCTCTGAGCCCTTCGACTCACCGTTCGCCCTGAGGCTCTCGAAGGGTGAACCTATTGAGGGGCAAAGGACGAGTAGATCGATATTATTAATGGCTGAAAGAAGCAAGAGGTAATAGGAACATGAGTTTTTGGGTTTACATTTTGTGCTGTGCCGACAACTCCTACTACACCGGTCATACGGATAATCTTGAGGAGCGCATAGCAAAACATCAATCTGGTGAAATCGAAGGCTATACTTCGACTCGTCTTCCGATTAGACTGCTGTTTTCAGAGGAATTCCCCACTCGAGAGGAAGCATTATCATGTGAGCGACAGATTAAAGGTTGGAGTCGGAGGAAAAAAGAAGCAATGATGCGGGAAAATTGGGCGGAGGTATCCCAATTGGCTCGCCGATATCACCCGGTTCGACAAGCTCACCACAGGCTTCGAGAGCCTCAGGGTGAACGGCCTATCATTACCTCTGCTAAAGTCGGTTGAACCTTATTAAAAATAAGGAGAAAAAATATGAAAGCCAAAATGCTATTTATATCTTTTCTATGTCTCTTATGGGCTGTAGGGTGTGCGGCCCCTCCGAAAAAGGAGCGGACTCAATTGCCTTCTCAGAAGGTGGAGCCCTCGAAACCCCAGCCGCCTCCTGAAGAGAAATTGAAGGAACTGGTCATTCCCCAGAGAGAGGAAGCCAAAAAGGTGCCTGAAAAACTCTACTCCTTCTTTGCACGGGACTCAAATATTCAGGATATCCTTTTAGCCTTCTCAAAAGAGAGTGATTACAATATCGTCATCGATCCCGAGCTGAGCGGCAAGGTGACTATCGATCTAAAGCGGGTAACCCTGAAGGAGGCTCTCGATGCCATTCTCTTTCCACTGGGATGGATCTATCGGATCGAAGGAAAATTTATCAAGATCATGCGACCCCAGCTGGAGTCACGGTTTTTCACGCTCAATTATCTCGCCACCAAACGTAGCGGAAAAAGGGAGATCTACGCCAGCACAGGAGGAGGGTTACAAACCGGCGCCCTTCCAGGAACGCAGGCGTCCACCAGTTCATCCGGCACCAGAACAGGGTTCAGCGACCTCGTGAGTGTGGATGAAATGGACCTCTGGAGAGACATCCAGAAAGGTTTGGAAGCCATTGTTTTTGGTTCGGTTGAGGAAAAAACTGCATCAGATGCCGAGAAAGTAGCCTGGACGCGGGTGGATGGAAAAGGGAAAAAATTGATCATCAATAAGTCGACCGGTGTCATACTGGTGACTGATTACCCGATTAACCTGAACAAGATCGCCTCCTATCTGGAAACAGTCGAGGGAAGTTCACAGAGACAGGTCACCATACAGGCCAAGATTTTCGAAGTCATCCTCTCCGATGAGAATAAGGAGGGCATCAACTGGAAGGTGATCGAGGGGCTTCCCCGTTCCGTTAACCTCGCCTGGGGGCTTACCGATAAAATAGGAACAACGGGATTTCCTGGAGGCTCCACCACTACTTCCACCATTACTGCCTTGGGGACAACAACCGCAGGGACGATTCAGGCTCCGGGGACTTTTAAAATAAAACCTTTCGGAGGCACCCTTGCCATTGGCGCTGGTGATGTTGCCCTTTCAGACATCATGCAGGCAATAGCCGAGCAGGGAGATGTCAAGGTTCTCTCCAGCCCGATGATTTCCACGCTCAATAATCAGAAGGCCATCATCCGGGTTGGAAACCAGGATGTCTTCTTCATTACAGGCGCCGTGGCGACCCAGACGACAGTGACCCAGATTATTCAGCCTATGACGATCGATGTCGGAATCATTCTTGATGTGACCCCCCAGATTGCGGAGGACGGAACAATTATTATGAACATCCACCCCAGCATCACGGAAAAGACAGGAGAGAAGGTGACTCCGGATGGAAGAACTACTTTTCCGCTACTGAGCGTAAGAGAGACCGATACGACGGTGAGGGTGAAGGATGGCCAGACGATCATCATCGCAGGCCTGATGCAGGAGAAGAACGAGGAGTCCTATATCGGCGTTCCCGTTCTTCATTCCATCCCGTTGCTGGGAGGGTTATTCCGCTACAGGACCGAAAAGAAAAGGATCGCAGAGCTGGTAATCATGATCACCCCCACCCTTCAAGTAGGAAAGAAAGTGGAGGATTTTACTAATAAAAGTCGCTAATTTAAAGGTTAGGGTAACGATGCCCGTATCGTCATTCGGTTACGATGTTCGTCTCCTAAATCTTTAACCGTAACCATTTGACGATATACGAAACGCCTGCCTGCCGGTAGGCAGGGGCTTCGTAACCACTACCGAAACCAAGGATTATCTGGGGTCTTAAAAGAGATGTATCTCGAATTTTATGGCTTAAAAGAAAAACCCTTTTCGCTGACGCCGGATCCGCAGTTTCTCTATATGAGTGAGAGCCACCGGACAGCGATCGATTCCCTCCTCTACGGAATTCGGCAAAGGGAGGGATTCATGGTCGTCACCGGTGATATTGGAACCGGAAAAACGACCATTTGCCGGAGCCTTCTCGATAAATTGGACAGAAATGTGAAAACAGCGGTCATCTTCAACTCCTTCCTCACAGAAGGAGAACTGCTGCGGGCGATCCTTCAGGACCTTGGATTTGCTTCCATTGGAAGATCAAAAACAGAACGGATTGATGCCCTGAATCGATTTCTCCTTGAACAATTGTCCCAGGAGGAACATGTGCTCCTCATCATTGATGAAGCGCAAAACCTTTCCATCCCGGTCCTGGAACAGATCCGGATGCTCTCCAATCTGGAGACGACCAAAGAGAAAATGCTTCAGATCATCCTGTTCGGTCAATTAGAATTGAACCAGAAACTTCGGTCCGTCAAATTAAAACAATTGAACCAGCGGATTGCCATCCGTCACCACATCCTTCCCCTCAACCGGGAGGAGACCGAATCATACATTTACCAGCGCCTCACCGTGGCGGGGTCGCACGGGAGCGTCACCTTCTCAAAATCTGCGTTGAATGAAATCTACCGTTTTTCGCAGGGGATTCCCAGACTGATTAATCTTCTCTGTGATCGCACCCTCATCGGGGGCTTCGTTGATGAAACCTATCATATCGACAAGGGGGTGGTTAGTAAGGCGATAAAGGATCTTGGAGGAAAGGAAGTGATTACTCCGACCTATCCATCATTCGCCTGGTCAAGATATTTTCCCCCCCTTCGCATCTTTCTTCTAATCATCCTGTGTCTTCTATTGACGGGCATGATACTGCTGAATTATGATCCTCCCCCTTCCCTTCAGAGGACCCAAAATCTGATTCGTGATCAGTTTGAAAAGGTCTATCTCAAAATAGCAGGTGAAACCCCGCCTTCCCCCACCACGAATCCATCGGGCCATAGGATAGAACCTTCAAAAGAAACGGTGAGGACCTCCCTGGAGGAAACAAGATGAGTCTGATCATGGATGCCCTTAAGAAGGCCCAGCAGCATCGATCGAAAGAATCTAAAGGGGGACCATTCTTTAAGCAAGGCCGGGGCAATAGGGGGCCTGATAAAAGGGGCTGGATCATCATTGGTGGTTCAGTCGCAGGCATTCTCGTTCTCCTGCTGGTCTTCTGGTGGGTTTTTCTAATGGACTCGACTCCCCCACCCCAGCAAACCGTCAGGCTCGTCGAGATGAAGCCCACGCTCCCGGAAGCCGAAAAAATTTCTCCGGAGGTCAGAAAAGAAGCGGAGAAGCCGGCGCCAATGGAAGAACCGAAACTATCTCCTCCTGAAGTCCAACCATCTCCCCCGCAAATCCTCAAAGAAAATGAGCCTGCCGTCGAAAAGAGAAAGGAAGAAAAAATATCGATCAAACCGATCCCTGAAAAGAGGATAACCAGAGCTGCTAAACAGGAAAAAAAGGCGACAGTTGAAGAAAAGTCACCATCGCCATCGCCTCCTCCGCCTCCCCAAAAAGAGGAGGCTACCCCTCCATCTGTCAGGACAGGACAGGAAGGCGGAAAGGATCATCTTCTAACCACAGAAATCATTCACTATTTCAATTTGGGAGTCTCTTTCCACAATCGGGGAGAGATGGCCAAAGCGATCCAAGCCTACCAGAAGGTGATTGAGATGGACCCCGCCTATGTTGAGGCTTATAACAATCTCGGAATTATCTATCAGGAGTTGGGTGATTTTGAAAGCGCGCTAAAAACCTATCGGAGGGCCATCGAAATCAGTCCTAAATATGAGAAGGGGCTTAATAACATCGGGATACTTCTCCATCTCAAGGGAGAGGATGAAAAAGCGCTGGAGGCGTTCAACAAAGTCCTTGCCATCAACCCAAATCATATTGAAAGCCACATCAATCTCGGGACGCTCTATAAGAAGAAAGGGCAATCTGAGAAAGGGATCGAATCATACCAGAAAGCCCTTGCCATCAACCCCCATCATGTGGAGACGCATTACAACCTGGGGCTCCTCTATGAACAGATGGGGAAGACTGACCTGGCCATCCATCACTATCAGCAATTTGTCCTCTTGTCTTCAGGTTCCTATCCGGAACTGGTTTCGAGGGTCAAGAGGCATCTTAGAGAACTGATGAAATTAAGAAACAAAAATGGTAAATAACCACGTTGGTTCTTTGAAGCTTGCGGTGGGCAAAGGTGGCTCCTCAGATATAACTAACCGTTCACCCTGAGCCCTTCGACTCACCGTTCGCCCTGAGGCTCTCGAAGGGTGAACCTATTGAAGGGCAAATGGCAGGCCCTTCGACTGCCGTTCGTCCTGAGCTTGTCGAAGGAGAACGGCGGTTCAGGACACGCAGGTTGAGCTTCTGGAGATTGAATGAACATGAGTTTTTGGGTATACATTCTACGATGCGCCGATAGCTCCTACTATACCGGCCATACAGATAATCTCGAGGAGCGAATAGCAAAACATCAAACGGGTGAAATTGAAGGTTATACTTCAACCCGACTTCCGGTAAAACTACTCTTTTCAGAGGAATTTCCTACTCGGGATGAGGCATTTGCCTGTGAGCAACAGATTAAAGGTTGGAGCCGGAGAAAAAAGGAAGCAATGATGCGAGGGGATTGGGCCGGGGTGTCTCGATTAGCTCGTCAACGTCACCCTTCGAGAACCTCAGGGTGATCGGTGTAGCATTTTCGCGCTAAGACCGGAAGAACCCACTAAGTATGATTTTGTTCTTGAGATTATTGGTTTCTTATCTGATGTTTGGTCATGAGTGACCGGCAATTGTCCTCCGGAGGAAATATGGCAACAGAGAAGAAGAGTTTCGGGGAATTTCTGGTTGATCTTGGGGTAGTTACCCCTGAACAGTTAAAAAAGGCCACTCAGGAGCAAAGACAGGGGGGCGAAAGGCTGGAGCAGACACTCACCCGTAGGGGATATGCCAAGGAGGAGGTCATTTATCAGTGTCTTGCCGATTATTTCAATCTTCCCTATGTGGATCTTGACACTTATCTGATCGATGATCAGATCGTAAAGATGATTCCGGAAGAACTGGCCCGGCGTCATACAGTGATCCCTCTTTTCAAAATCGGAACGACATTGACCGTTGCAATGGACAACCCCCTCAATATCCTTGCCCTCGATGAGGTTCGAAACAGGGTAAAGACAGATGTTGAGATAGCTATCAGCACGGAGAAGAAGATCAAAAAAGCGATTGAACAGTATTACGGGGTTGGAGCGACTGTGATGGAAAGCACCCTACGGCAGATCACCGCTCAAAATTCAACCGAAACCTCAAAAGAGCCAGTCGAATACCGAAAGACCTACGATCTGCATGGAAAAGAACCCCTGGTGGGGCCCGTGGAAGGGGCTCCGGCCGCCCGGATGTTCGACCTGGTAATGATGCAGGCCATTCGCGATCGTGCCAGCGACATCCACTTCGAACCCGATGAGAAGTCACTGCGGGTTCGATTCAGGATCGATGGTTTTCTCTTTGAAAGCCTGACCCTACCCAAAGCCGCACATCCTGCTATTACCGCGCGCACAAAAATACTGGCAGAAATGGACATCACGGAGACCAGGCTTCCCCAGGATGGAAACTTCAACGTCAGGATGGAGAACAGGGGTTTTGAGATCAGGGTCTCCACCTTTCCCACGATTTACGGAGAGAATGTGGTTCTCCGAATTCTCGATCAGACGAGCCCCCTTCTCACACTGGAGGATCTGGGTTTCTCAGAGGAGATGTTAGCCCAATTTAAGCAGCTTCTTCGGAAGACAACGGGGATGATTCTGGTCACAGGTCCCACAGGAAGCGGAAAAACGACTACCCTTTACGGTTCCCTCAATTTGATCAACTCCGTGGACAAGAATATCATCACCATTGAAGATCCTGTAGAATACCGGCTCTCCTTAATCCGTCAGACCCAGATCAACCCCAAGGCAGGAATCAATTTCGCGGCCGGTCTGAGGTCGATTCTCCGGCAGGACCCGGATGTGATTATGGTGGGTGAAATCAGAGACCTCGATACCTCTGAAATCGCCATTCAGGCCGCCCTCACCGGCCATCTTGTGCTCAGCACCCTCCATACGAATGATGCGCCGGAGGCCATCACCCGGCTTCTCGATATCGGTGTCGAACCCTATCTCATCTCATCCTCTGTGATCGGCGTTCTGGCACAACGACTGGTCAGGGCCATCTGTCCTCATTGCAAAACTCCCTCTCCGGTCGATGAGATAACGCTGAAGGAACTGGAAGAGGCTATCCCAAAATCGAAAGAACCTCCGACTTTCTACCGTGGAAAAGGGTGCAAACAGTGCAAACAGTCAGGCTATCTGGGCAGGACTGGAATTTATGAACTTCTCACTGTAAATGAGAAAATCAAACGGCTGATCGCAGAAAAGGCTTCTTCTCAGGAGATACGCCAAGTCGCGCGTGAGGCCACGGGAATGAAATCTCTCCGAGAGGATGGATTGTTAAAGGTCTTGAAAGGAGTCACCACGCGGGACGAAGTGGACCGGGTAGCCTATGAGATGACTTTTCAAGCCTGAGAATCACAGGTCAACGAATACAAGCGCTAACTTAATTAATCTGATGCCCCAGAGGGGGATACATGACAATAGCCCAGCGATTCATCGCTGGGGAGAAAAGATAATATAAGAGTCCCATCGGGACGATTGAATCCTACCCCCAAACATACCGTTCATCGTAATCGATTTCGTGTCGTCTCAAAAACTCAATATATTCTTCCTGAAATGTCTTCCGCTTGTGATGCTCAGCCTGATTTTCAATATACCGGATCGTATCCTCCAACAGGGAAACATTGACGCTGAAGGCCCCATATCCCTCCTGCCATGCAAATTTCTGTAAGCCCGCAAAGGTGTCATGAACCCATTTTGATGAACCACCTTTAATGAGTTGCACCGCTTTTGCCACTGGAAGGGTTGTGGGAAGCGACAGAAGGACATGAGCGTGATCCTGCATTCCGCCGATGGACAATGCCTTCATGTGGTTTTCTCGTGCGATCCCACCCATGTAAGCCCACAATCGATTCTGCAAATCGGGAGTGATCATGGCCTGGCGTTCCTTTGTACTGAAAACGATGTGGACATAAAGGCTGATGTACGAATTAGCCATTTTCAGCCTCCTTTTTCAATCGTCCCCATGGGACTTCTTTTTTCATTCACATCAACGGCGATAAATCGCCGGTCTATTATCGAATATCCCTATTGGGATTTTTTCCCGAACTCCCACTCTTCTTAAGTTAAGGGTAATGTCCCACGAGGAAGTGTGGAGGGCGAGGGGTCAACATTCGTAAAATATTTTTTGTATCATTTAAATAGCGTCTGTATTCAATCTTGATGGTCTCGTAAAAAGTCTGAAAAGGCTATTGTCTGTCATTCCTGCGCAAGCAGGAATCCAGTATTTTCATATAGTTAGAATTCTCTGGATTCCCGTTTTCACGGGAATGACGACTTTTTACGAATTCATCAATCTTTATCCTACCGAAAAATATTGAACTTGATGATCCAGTATATGGCTGCCAGTCCGTCCTTCCAGTTGATTTTCTTTCCTTCCGAATAGTCCCTTCCCCAGTAGGAGATGGGAACCTCATAAATCCGGCAACCCATTTTGGCAACCTTAGCCGTAATCTCCGGTTCAAAACCGAACCGGTTGCTCTCAATCTTTATCTTCTTCAGGACCTCGGAGCGAAAGACCTTGTAGCCTGTTTCCATATCCGACAGGTTGAGATCAGTCAGCATATTGGATAGGGTCGTTATAATTTGATTTCCAACGGAATGCCAGAAATAGAGCACACGATGCGTTCCTCCCTGGAATCGTGAGCCATAGACGACATCCGCCACTCCATTTAGAATCGGGCTGATCAGGTGGGGATATTCAGAGGGATGATATTCCAGATCGGCATCCTGAATGATAGCTATCTCTCCGGTAATGTGAGGAAGAGCTGTCCGAATGGCGGCGCCTTTACCCTTATTCCTGTCATGAAAGAGTGCCTTAATCCCTTCGCTATTTTCCTTAAGAAGGTGGGCCGTCCCATCGTTGGAACTGTCGTCAACAACAATAATCTCCTTCTCAAATGGAGCCTCCTTTACCCTTTGGATGATTTCGAGAATGGTCCCCGCCTCATTATAAACGGGGATGACGACAGATAGTTTCATGACTTCTCCCCTATGGCAATCAAGGATTGACCAACCCAGTTCGGAGTGATTTTCTCAAGAGATATGAAAAGGGGAACCATCCTATTAAATACCTTCACCTGATTCTGTGGCAAAATGCGCCTTCTCAAAATCGAGCCATTAAAAAACCATCCCAATATACCAAAGGAATTGAAATATGTTAAGTGTAAAATTCGGAAACCGTTCTGTTCGATCTTCGAGACCAACTCCTTCTTGCTGTAACGCCGGAAATGGCCAAGATCCTTATCAAGTTGATTGTAAAGGCATTTCAAGGCAGGAACTAAAAGGATGAGCCTACCCTCTCCGGAGAGCAACTGATGAAAATGTCTTAAGACAGAAACGTCATCCCCAATATGTTCAAGGACATTGGAGCAAACAATGGTATCAAAAGAGGCAAGAAGTTCTCTCGTGGGTTCCTGCTGGATATCCCAGATGAAAACCCCCTTCAGGTTGGAATGATCTTGATACTTCTCTTCAACGAGCTGAAGGTAGTTTTCGTTCATATCGGAGACTACGACCTTTCCCCAACCAAGTAACCAGCCTGTCAGATTGCCGGTTCCACAACCCACTTCCAGAATATTCCCCTTGAGATAGGGCTTGATCTTCTCAAAGATCCACCGATGATAAGAGGTTGCCTCTTCTAAAATAGAAAGGGTGATGGTATTGGTTCTCTCTATATCCATGGTTATTTCTGGTTATTGCACTAATTTTTTCTGCGTCGAGACGACCATCCAATAATGGCACAACTGATTACTCCAATGATGCTTAAGCCAGCCCCAAGCTTAAAACTCAGGGGAGCATAGACAAACTCCACCCGATGGACTCCTCTGCTTAAAGACACTGCCCGGAAATTATAATTGGCGCGAAGAATCTTTTCTTCCTTTCCATTCACAAACACCTTCCAGCCCGGGTAGTGGGTATCGCTCAATATTAGAATACACCCCTCCTTTGCTTCAACCTTGAGGGATAGTCTGTTATTGCTTTCGGAAATAAATTCAACTTCCCCATTTCTCCTCGCCCTATCCCTCGCCCTATCCCTCGCCCCCCGTCCTCGCTCCACGAAGCGGGGGAGAGGATCAACGTGAGGGGGCCCCTCTTCCAGAAGCACTTCTCTATCCGGTCGAAAATCTTTACCTATCACCATCAAAAGTATCTCCTTTGAATCCATCACCTTGAATTCTCTCACAAGCCAGGCCCTTGGGAGGGGGCTCTTGTTTCTGTATAATTTGATCGTATTCTGTTTGAGTAGGTTTTCCTGATTGCCCTCGAGGCCTTCCAGTCTGGCATAAATCAATTCAAAACGGGGGTCTTCTTCAAGAGGAGTAACGGAAATGACATACTTCACTCCATAAACGTCGATAAGATAGCTTGAGGAGATGGATGGGAGGCTTATAAACTTTTTATAAAGATCATCATTCTTTTTTAACCGGACCACATCAACTCCCCAGATATCATGGACATGAAAGATCATGTTCAATGAAGGCAGATGCTTCTCTTTAATGAGATCGAAGGGAATAGCATTTCCGACCAGGATGGGGTTATCCAATGCGATAGTCTTCCCTGTTGAAAAGGTCCGGAAAATTTCTCTGTCCGAAGTGATGATCTCCAATATCTTGGTCTTCTTGAAATAATCGGGAGATTTCTCTTTTCCATAGAAACCCATATTTCCGAAGAGGTCTGCCGTCAGGAAAAAGACCAGCAACACCTTGGTCCATCCTTTCCATTTTACCTCGTAGCCGACCCTGAGGAGAAGAAAAAAGAGGGTGAGGTAGAAGAAGAATCTCTTGGTGTGATGGAGGTTTGTAGAAAGGTGGTTGAACTGAGGGAAATCGATCTCTTTTAATTTGAGAAAATGTTCAACCTCTTTATGGCCCAGGGCGAGGAAAAGGAGAATAAACCCTGAGATAAGGGAGAAGGCGATGAGGAGATGCTTCAACCCCTTGCCATTCCTTTCTTTTGAAAATTGCATCAACCTCTCAAAGCCCAGGCCTGCTGTGATAGCAAGGGCGAGAATGAAGATATAAAGAAACTTGACGGGGTATCTGATTCCATTGAAAAAGGGGACATACTTAAATACGAGGGGATAGAGGGGATTATATTGCCCGAGGGATAAGAAAAGGGAGAAGAGCATTAGGGAGAGGAAGAGCATTCGGCCTCTCCCAATCCCCCTCACCCTCCCCTCTCCCCCATAGGGGAGAGGGGCAGGGAGAGGGTCGGGGTGAGGGACAAGAAAGAATATCAAGCTCAATATAAAAGGCAGTCCTCCCGTGTACATTGTTTTGAGCCAGCACTGGGTGATCCAGTACTTCTTCATATCTAAAAAATACCCGTAGGCATCTGGCAAAAAGAAGAGAAGGATGTCCTTTGGAGCAAAGCTCCATACCGTTGCCTCCTGATAGGAAATCCCGGTTCCCCGAATGGAATGAATCCAGAGTTCGAGGAAAGGAAGGAGTTGAATTGCGGAAAGAATGAGGAAGGAGAAAGAGATGGTCAAGAGGGACCGAATCATCAATATGTAGCGTCGGGGTTTATCCCCGACGTAGGATTTATTGGGTAACATTGATAAAAACATCATGACTAAAAGCACAAAGAAATTCCCATAAACAATTTCAATCCCGCCCCCTAAAAAAGAGATGGTCATGAAAACAGCAGTCAAAATCTCGTTTTTAATTCCTGGACGTTCCATTGCCCTTCTGAAAAACATCATGATTAGAGGAGTCCAGATGACAGAAAGAAGGATAGTCAGAAGGCTATGAACAGAGAGGAGGTAACCGCTGAGCATCAATATGAGACCTGAGATAAGCGAACCTGTCGAACTGACCTTAAGATCCCTCAGAAAGAGATAGACAAATAACCCGGCCAAGGAGAAATGGAGGATGATGATGGCATTGAAAGCAATATCAAAAGGAAGGAGAAAGAAGAGGCTGTTCAGAGGGTAGAGGACGGCGTGTTGAGGGTTGGCAAAGAAAGGCTGTCCTGAGAATTGATAAGGATTCCATAAGGGGAAATCCCACCCTCTAAGGCTCTCCACCCAGAAGAATCTTGGGGGAATAAAATAAGGGGCAAGATCCCTTTCGGTGAGAAGGTATCTCTCTCCAAAGAGATCATAAAAGAAGAGGAGGGAGGAAATGAAAAGGGCCGGAACAGCCCAAAAATCGGCTGTTCTGACCCATCTGATGACCCTTTTTATCCGTTCGATCACAAAGGAATGTGACTACCTTTCACCATGTCGCTGTGGCGGCCGCATATGTCCCGTAGGTCGTTGGCGCCTGGAGATTTGTTGGCGAAATAGTAAAAAGGAATGTATACCCCCCAGCCGTAAGAGTAAAATTTGTAGCATTATAGGCGTAGGTTGCTCCCTGAATATTTGCATTATTAACAATCTGGTCCATCGTATAGGATGCGATTGTCCCTTTTAACAGACGGTCGGCAAAGACGAGGGAATTCGCGCTTCTCAAAGCTCCCAGTATACCCCTTGCTGTCCCATTGGCAGCATCCCGGGTTAGGTCGAGGTATCTCGGAATGGCAACAGCAGCCAGGATACCAATAATGACAATAATGACGATCAGCTCGATAAGGGTAAAACCCTTCTGGTTTCTTAACATCTTTCCCTCCTGTTTTTATTTAAGTATAGGCGCCTCACCATGTTGCTGTGGCGGCCGCAATCGTCCCATAGGTCGTTGGCGCCTGGATTTGTGTCGGGGCAAGCGTAAAAAGATAAGTAAACGCCCCTGCTGTTACCGTAACATTCGTAGCATTATAAGCGTAGGTTACTCCTTGAATATTCGCATTGTTAATAATTTGGTCCATTGTATAGGATGCGACTGTCCCCTTTACAAGACGGTTTGCAAAGACAATCGAATTTGCACTTCTCAACCCTGCCAATACCCCTCTTGCAGTGGCATTGGCCGCATCCTGGGTTAAATCGAGGTATCTCGGAATGGCCACCGCCGCCAGAATTCCAATAATGACAATGATGATGATCAGCTCAATTAATGTAAAACCCCTCTCTTTTCTCAGCATTATGTCACCTCAATTTTCAACCCATTGATTTTTGAAGTATTTTTACAGAAACATAACATCTTTGTCAAGTTTTTTTTAGAGATTTCTGAAAAAGTCCAGAAATCTCTGATTACATTGATTAAGTACCGATTACACAGATAAGAAATTCATGGGGAATCAATAAAATCTGCGCAATCAAGAGAGCGTATAGTCGTTTTTCAAAGTTCTCTATTTTAGCAATTTTAGCAATATTTATGCCAACCTCTCTCTTCTTTTCATAATAAGTTGAGCTACTATACTTACTGCAATCTCTTCGGGTGTTTCGGAGTTAATGTCGAGTCCGATCGGGGCATGGACTTTATCCAGAGCCTCCTTCGGAATCCCCTTATTCAACAAAATTTGGTAAAGAGTCTGAATCTTTTTCTTAGAGCCAATCATCCCAATGTAATGAGCCTCCGTTTTGACCGCCATCTCCAGAATTAGCCCATCGTAGAGGTGGCCCCGCGTGACAATGACAATATAGCTGGAGTTATCGATTGTGATTTGTTCGAAAGATTTCTTAAAATCTGAAACGATGATCTCATCCGCCTCAGGAAATCGATCCCGATTGGCAAACATCTCCCGGTCATCAATGACTACCGTTTTGAAATGAACCTTTTTTACAAGGGGAACCAACTGCTGAGAAATATGGCCTGCCCCAAAGATATAGACCGTCGGTTCGGAATAGATGGGTTCCAGCAGAATTTCTACCTTCTTCCAGTGATTAGCTGTCTCTGCAGAACTTACGGTCATTACCTCTATCTTCTTAACTCTCAACAACCTCTCTGCCTCTCCCAAAATCCTTCTTTCCAATTCTTCTCCCGCAAAAAGTGAGCCAGTCTTTTCCCCGGACGCCTTTATGAACACCTTGACACCTTCTCTTTTTTGAGAAGCACTATCCACAGAGATCACTGTTGCCAGAATGCCTGCTCCCCCCTGTTGTCTAACTCTTAGCACCTCTCGATAGATATTTAAGGAGTCCTCTCTGAGAGGTTCCAAAAAGATATCAATATTCCCACCGCAGATGAGTCCCCCATCTGCCAGTTGCTCGGATGTCAATTTAAAATGGAGAATGCTTCCTTCTCCTCTTTCTATCACCTTCCTGGCTTCCTGCCATACATCGGCCTCAACACATCCTCCTCCTATTGAGCCGACTGCAGTTCCATCCTTCTTAACCAGGTATTTCGCACCCGCTTCCCTCGGGGCGGAACCCACACGGTTGATAATGGTGGCCAGAGCTAACTGCTCTTTTGCCCCAAGCGCATTTATTATTTCGGTATAGATATCTTTCATAGGCTTTATGATTTAATACTTTACCGATCACCTTGAGGCTCTCGAAGGGTGAAAGCCCTTCGACAAGCTCAGGGCGAACGGAATTTAGTTATTTCTGAGAACCCTCCTGTCCGCTCCAAACCCTGAATAACCTTTATTTTAAATCATGACATCCGTCTTGTAAACATCCTTTAACAATCATTCCGGGGTGCCCCAAGCATCAGGTCTTCCTCCGGTATAGATTTATTCTAAAAGGTGTTCCGGGGACTTCTATATTCATCTCGATCTGATAATAATCTCTAACAAAACCTTGTAGCTCTTGAAAGTCTTCAAGACGGAATATCTGAACAATGTAGGCAGGGGGAAATCTCCTTATCTCCTCCATTGCCACAGGAGCATAAACCCGAAGTTCCTTTGCCGGGTTATCAGTAACATTCAGACTGATGTTAAAGTTGTTTCGGTATCGGGTTGCGGCTCTTCGCTGGGATAAATAGTAGAGCTGCGGAGAAACCCCCCAGACATAGATCGTATCAGCCGGATCGGTGTGGTCGCGGATATGAGAGGCGATTTCCTGCTGAACGACACTAAATACTCCATACCCGTATTGATCAATAATGCCATCAAGTCCTTTATATTGGAAGACGGTCTGCTCGACAGGGTTATACGAAAAGAAATATTTATAGTCTGTTTTGGCAAAGAGAATGACCGTAATCATTAAAGTGGCCGCCCATGCTCCCTGGGCAACAAACCTCGGCAGGGAAGAGAGAGTTTTTGCTAATTTCCAGGTTGTTCTCACCCCATAGGCGGCTAACAAGGAGAAAGGGGCGATGATTTGAAGAAAATAGTGGGCATAGAAGGTTCCGGAGACCCATAGAACCCCAAAAGACCAGAAAGACCACCAGAGCAGTATCCGGTCAGCCAGCTCGTCTCTTCCACGCACCATTCGTGAGACGAGGTAGACTGTGGAAAAAATGGCCCCGACCCAGAGCAAGCTATTCTCAAGAAGAATGGTCTTCACACTTGAAAAAAAATAGACGAATATACTCCTGTATTCATATCCTCTCTGAAGATACCGAAAATTGCTTCCAAAGATGGAGTCATATAATTCATTTAAAGTATAACCATGAAAGGAATAAAAAAGGATGACGCCGATGACCGGACCCAGGGCCCCTGCTCCCAGGAGGCTGTAACGGAAAAACCATTCCTTTTTTCTCCATCCTCTATGAATCTCACTACAGAGAAATACAAATAAGAGCACCCCTCCCACCTGTTTGACGAGTGCAACCATGGCCCCACAAAGCCCGGCAAGGAAGTACCATTTTAACCGGCCCGTTGTTGAGGCGTTGAGAAAAAAGCCGATTGCAAGGATAGAAGGAAAATGCAAAAGTGTCTCGAGATTTACTGTCCCGCCTTCAACCATGGGGCCGGAGGAAAAAACTCCGAAAAGCAGGGCCGATAAGAGTCCAACCCCTTTCCCGTATGCTTTATCTCCCAACCAATAGATCGCAATGACAGCCATGAGGACAAAGAGTGCTCCAAACATCTTGAGTCCAAGGACAGAGGGACCAAAGAACCAGACGAAAAGACCATAAAGCATGTAATAGAGCGGAGGCTTTCCCGGTCCTTCCAGATCGATCAGGACCTCTCCTTCGGCCATCCGCCAGCCCATGTAAGCTATGTTACCCACATCTGCATCGATAATCTGTCCGAAGAAGAGGAGACGGAGGTAGAAGGTGAGGGCAAGAATGGCCACAAGGGCGGCGGATGTCATCGTCGTAGGCCGCAAGGCCTTAAAAAGATTCAGGTGTATATTCCCCATAAAAGTCTTTTCTTCAAGGTTTCTTAACTGCTGGGGTTGGTTTCTTCTCCTTCGGGGGAGGTCCTTTTTCTACATCCTTTAAACGGGCGAGCGGTAAAAGGTAAAGTTGGTAAAAAACCGGATCGGCCCATAACTCCAGCTCCGGAGCTAAATCGCCTACAAAGGCGGAGAAAGAAGGCATATTATTGTAAGCGTTAAAATTGACCGAGAGGTCTTTAAGGGATTTATAGAGCCCGATTGACGCCACCAGATTGCCAGGCTTTGTCTTCAATAATTTAACCTGCTCCATTCCGGCTTCGATTGATTTCCGATCCTCTTTCAGTTTCGATATCCAGAAATCACCCTCCTGATACCGGATGTCAATCTCTCCTGTCTGGATGTCACGGGTCACTTGACCGTGGGCCTGCAGGGTCTGCTCCAGCAGTCTCTCAATCTGGTTCAGCAATTCGACTTTCTCCTTTTTGGAGAGGGCGTCAGGTTTCGAGGTAACTTTGGTTAAAAAGTGCTGAAGAGAATAATCCTCTGCAAAGGCAAAAGGAATCAGACCTAAAAATATCAGGAGTCCCGCTGCAATGATCTTACGATATTCCATCTTCTTCTCCCACTTTGCTCCCGAGCTTACGGAAAGATGACCTCTACCACGGGCGGTTCGTTTTTTAACTGTCCTAAAATGACTCTATCGATTTTGACATCTTTCTTCTCAAAGATATGCCGGGTGATCTTTTTTGCTTTGGCCACGCCATCCGGAATATCCACCTTATTGAGAAAGGCGGCCAATCTTGACGAATTGGGGGCACCTTTAAAAAGGCCTTCGGGATGGGTCATCAGGAGAGCCATTCCCTCTTCCGTCATTTTCTCATCTTCAGGGATTCCTGTCAATTTTGAAACCCGGTTTGCCTGAAAGACATTTTGATCATTCAGCTCCTTTCCCACACCATCCAGGCCTATAACGGCCACCACCAGTGTAGTGTTCGATGGGATGACAGGCTCTCCCTCCCTGGGGGCTTTCACAGGACGGCCGGCTGCCCCATCGGCTTCTATGATCAAAACATCGATATCATATAAATTCCAGAGGCTATCTGCAAGTTCTGGCAAGATCCCTCTCAACTTTTCTCCCCCAACTTCTTCTTTGGCAAGGGTAATATGTCTGTATTCATCGAGATGGCGGTCCACAAATTCCTTGATCCTTTCTTCGTCTCCGGACACAAAAAGATGAGAGGTTTCATCCTCGCAAGGTTTCAATATCTTCGTCGTCGTGGTGGTGATAACTTTCTTTCCTTCGATGGATAACTCCCGGGCAAGTCGGAACATCAGGGTCGTCTTTCCCCCTGCTCCGGTCAGGCTGATCATCTCCCTTGCCTTGAGCCCCAACGCCTCTGAAAGAGACCCCTTCATACTTACTTGTTGTTCATTGTTCATAGTTGATAGTCTCGTAAAAAGTGAAAAAGAGATTTTTGTCATTCCTGCGCAAGCAGGAATCCAGTATTTTTAAATGGTTAGAATTCCCTGGATTCCCGTTTTCACGGGAATGACGACTTTTTGCGAGAACATCATAGTTCATTGTTGGTCGCTCATTTATTGGTAACGTTCAAAAGGTGAGGCATCACATTATTTCAACCGATAGGACGTGGAT
>JASEHH010000254.1 GCA_030017685.1 Thermodesulfobacteriota bacterium
GGAGTGTCACCCATTTACCCTCTCTAATTTAGCTCATGATCTGGTAGTTAGTGCAGCAGTATGGTGACGTGGGCCTTCTTTTTTCGCTTGGTTTCGGAAAACTCTTCGAGAAGGGCCGCAAGGGCAGAATAGTAGGATTCCTCGCGGGCATCTCCGCGCTTGGTGATCGATGCGATCTTTTGGATATATGTATCTATCATTTTCTTTCCAATAAACGGCCAATAATCAATCGGAATATGGATTGGGACATAATGTGCGAAATCACCGGACGACAAAAGCGCAGCTTTTGACTGTCCGGTGATTTAATAGTTAGCTGCCAATTTACGGTTGTAATATACACCTTTTTTTGAATATTTGGAAGTGCGGATTTTCAAGAAGAAATCGAGTCGGGGAAATATCAAAAAAGTTGGAAACTGCCCGGAAAATAACTCATCTCCCATGGCCGGTGTATCACAAAAGTCCGCTCATGGTTCGACAAGCCTGTCCTCTCCGAGCCAGAGGCTCTTCCCTCCGGGGCAGAAGCCCCTCTGGGGCGGAGCCTGAGCCGGAGGCCTGTCTCGCCTATGTTGGAAGCGGGGTTAGACCTGCAGCAGGCCCCGCCTATCGACTCCAACTATCATTGAAATGAAATTATCCTCTGATGGTCGGTTAGTTCAAGGACTATATAACAACAGGGCTATTAGACTATAAGAGGGGCAGGGGAGACGGCATCCATACCCCTGAGAAACATTCTCATCTTCGAGATGTCCTCGACTATTTTCCCCGGGGATGTGTCCGCCGATGCCAGTCTTCGACCCCTGCCCAATCCCTTTCAAAAAATCAATGTAAATTGAAAAATTAACATTTAACAATTAGCAATGATATATATCCCTTTAATGCTAATTGCTAATTGGAAATTGTTCATTTTGAAATGATCCTTTAATGGTAACCTTGGAGTTCTCCTCTGGGGAGAATCCATTTAAAATGTTCAGGGATGATGGGTTCCAAGTTCCCGTCCACATGGAGAATGAGATGACTATTCTCTTTGGAGAAACCGAGGTGGAAGATGCTCTCCAGCTTCACCAGGCGGTCTACAATCTCCTTCCATTTCTCATCATGGATGGGCTGTAAGATACATCCTTTGTATTGAGCCTCTTCCAATCTCCCGGAGGAATCATAGAAAATAACCTCTCCTGCAGAAGCTCCTGCTAAAATTTTGGCTCCGCTATAAGGAGAAGAGAGTCTGCGAAGGAGACCATCATATCCACGATAGAGGCCAAGCATGATCGTAGAGCCACCCATGACGGCTTGGCAAAGGTGTTCAAAAGCAGTGCCCACAATGTTTACTTCTAACCCCGGGCCCCTGGGATCGCTGACCGAACAGACCCATCCGCGGTCCACCACATGGCCGAGGATGTTGAAAGTTCCTCCCTTGGCAGCATATCCAACGACCTTGCCCACGTCACCGTGGATTTCGAGCGTGCCGGAATGCATCACCATTCCGGTAAAATTCTGTGCGTGTCCATGAACACGGACCAGGGCGCCCATGTTGAAGGCACCGCAATACTCCCCCGGGCTTCCATAAATATCCAGTGTTGTATCGAAAGTCTCAGCGGAACCCATGCCCATGCCGATGCCGCGCTGTCCCTCCACTCTATAGACGATGAATCTCCGCCAACCCACCCGGTGGGCATGATCGAGGAAAGGGCCGAGCGCCTGGAATGGATCAATTCCTTCGGGTCGGAATCCCCGTGCATCCACTACCAGCGCCTGTCTGGTATCTTCCGGTGGATTCAATCTTTTAGCATCGGCAAGGGTGATGCGGGACATCCCGTTTTCATCCTTCACACGATCGAGCCATGAATCGATCTGCTCCCGCACGATATGAATTAAAGCTCCCCTGTCCTTATTTCCCGTATCCCAGCCGGCCAGGTGATCATGAATGCGTGTCCATTCCTCAACCGCCTGTAGAGAAGACAGGTTTTCCGGGATTTGATCCAATGCCTTTTTAAATTCGCTAAATCCCCAATGAGGCAGTCGTTCCCGGA
>JASEHH010000102.1 GCA_030017685.1 Thermodesulfobacteriota bacterium
ATCGAATTAACAACCATTTTGCAACGAAAATGCGATTAATATGTTTTGACAAACCCACCTCTGCCATATATAATTTGCCTATAAATAGAATGGGCTTAAAAAAATAAGTTAGATATAAAAAATGGCAAAACGAAAGTTTAAATTGTCTGTCCAGATACCACAATATCAGCATCTGATTAACCTCTGGCTTGTCTCCACCAGTTTATGGTGAAATAAAGCCGTATGAGTCCGTCGATTTTCAGAGAGAAAGGGTATAGATTTTATTTTCTTTCAAATGAGGAGGATAGAATCCACATCCATGTGACATGCGAGGAGGGAGAGGCTAAATTTTGGCTGGAACCCATCATATCATTAGCTATATCTCATGGATTAAATCCAAGAAAGTTGAACGAGATTCAAAAAATTGTGGAGGAGCATAAAAATGAAATCATTAAAGCATGGCAAAAGCATTTCAATAAGCGTTGAAAATATAACGCCTTTTGGCATTTGGATTTTTGTAAAAGAAAAGGAATACTTTCTGAGCTATAAGGATTATCCTTATTTTAAAGACCAAACATTGAATTCCATACAAAACGTTCAATTGCTTCATGGCTATCATCTGTACTGGCCTGATTTAGACGTTGACTTGGAAATTGATAATCTCGAAAATCCAGAAAAATATCCTCTCAAATCAAAAACAATCAGGAAGCCTCTAATCTATTCAACGGGACGGCGAATAGCTACTCGTTAATTCGGTCGATAGGCATAAGTGATGAACTCGTAAAAGGTCGTCATTCCCGTGAAAACGGGAATCCAGAGAAATCTAACTAGTTGAAAATACTGGATTCCTGCTTTTGCAGGAATGACACTTTTAGAGGTAGCCTAAAGATTCAATTATAAAATTGCCGCTCCTGATATCAAAATAGGCGCTTGTCCGTCTAAAATTCCCGGAGCGTATAGTGCATCCCTTTGACCACTTCTGCCATCTTATCAAAATCGAGCGTATCGATCGTATCGGTCTCCTGGTGGTAATTCCGATTCCTGAAAAACGAGGTGTCGGTCACCATGATGGCTTTATATCCATGACGCCAGAATGAATAATTGTCCGAAAGGTTGATCCCTCCGAAAAATTCCGGAGCGGTTAATGACCTCGCATCGATGGCCGAGTGTTTTCTGATCCCCTTTTTGAAAAGGGAGACATATTTCGATGAGCGAAAATTCCCAACAACCCCAATGAAGTCCGCTGTTTTGGGATAGAAAAGGCCCATCCCCGGAAGAGGATAGTTTTGAATCCGTTCCGGACGGAAGAATCCGATCATCTCCAGAGAAACCATCACCTCAACCGAAGTCTTTCTTTCCTTCAGATGCCTTGCATAAACCATGCTCCCCATATTGGGGAATCCGAAGCAGGGAGGTTCCTCATTGGCGAAGGCCACAAAGAGAAGGGTCTTCTTATTCGGGACCTCCCGATGCAATCTTGCCAGTTCAAGCAAACCCGCCACGGCCGAGGCATTGTCATCTGCTCCGGGTGTTCCGGGAACGGTATCATAGTGGGCGCCGATGACCACGGCCTTTTCTTCTGTTCCGGTCTTTTCAACAATCAGGTTTGAGACCTTCTTCCCATAACACGGATAGGTCTGACGCCATACGGAATATCCATATGAGGTAAAGGCGGACTCAATATAGTCCGCAGTCCTTTCGAGCGATCCCTCTTTCCAGAGATGCCGCTCTCCGATTTTGACAGAGAGATACTCCACATATTGATAAAGGTTCTGTATCACGGTTTCCTTCTGAAATTGAGAGGATTCTGTTTTTTTCATAATATAAAAGCGTGAGAGAAGGAACTGTCCTTTGACCCCTTTTCTAAAACGTATCCTTCCCTGTTCGATCAACCCTCCGGTGAAATCAGATGGGTCACCAGTGTCTCAGGCGCTGAGAAAAATGGCGAGTGACTGGTATCCATCGGGATGACTCTCCGGCAGGGCAGGGCTGTGTACATTCTCTTCTGGATGGATGGAGAAATCGCCCTGTCCCGGAGGCATTCAATGTAAATCCGTGGTATTCTGCCGAAGTTTTTTTCTGTAATACTGATTGGCGTTGCAAAGGGAGCTGCAGCCTGGGGAACCAGGAGTGATTTGGCCCGCACCACGTCCTCATCGGAGCAATCTCCATAGAAGGCCTCCTTGAGGGCTTCCTCCTTAACCGTAGCATGACTTTGGTCTTCTGCCATAACGAGATTCGGTAGAACCAATCCTTCCGTATCTCCTTGAGCTATTTGGAGTAAAAACTCTCCATTTTGCAATAAAAAAGCCGTCAGATAGATTAAGGTTTTAATTCTTTCCGGCCGATATTCAGCGGCCTGAGAGATGACGATCCCGCCCATGCTGTGACCCACGAGAACCACTGGCTCAGATTGGGCATCCAGAACCTTACAGACACGTTCCACATAGGCCTGTAGTGAGACGTTCTGAATAGGGGTAGGGTCCTTCCCATGGCCTGGCAGATCAGGGGCCTCCACCTTGTGACCCTTTCCCTTAAGAAGGTGAACCACTTTGTCCCAGCACCAGCTCCCATGCCACGCCCCATGAATCAATACGTAAGTAGCCATAATTTCCCTCCTTTGATAGATTGATTCACGCCAAAACAACGCAAGCAAGAAATGGAAACAGACGAGTTTTTCAACAGCCTTTTTTACATCAATTTTGTAAAAATGCAATGCATTTTTACATTACTACTGAAATTCTTTAACTGCCAAAACTCCCACAATAAGGCGGCAGGGAAGGATGCGGAAGGTTTCGCCGGTGGAATCTGGATCGCCCTTTTTATGGATGATCCCCAGGCTTTTTCCTAAGTCACAATACGATATTACGATTGCCCAGGTCGACCTGTGATTTTTGTTTTTCTTAAAAGTGTAACCTTACCCAATTCGTCTTTCACTGCAAAACTTGACTGAAAAATTCAGTCAGGGGAGGAAAAGGTTTTAATCCGTTCTTCGCCATATCCGTAATCCGCATTTGGAATTCCGCAATCCTCATTTGAATGGGCCAACTTTTTATGGATGACACCAGAAATCAGTGTTTAAAAACTTAACCTGTTGAATGTTTCGACCTGAGCCTCATCCCTCTTATTTTCTCAGTTCGTTTAGAGGTATCCAATCGCCCGGTGCTCGTTCATATTGCCAGAAGGCCCAGCCATTACAAGAGCGTCGTTTACATGCCACTGCACCTGCCTGAGATGGAGATGAGTAAACTTTGCCTCTAAACCGAATTGAGCCATTGCGTCTGACACGGGCGCTGAGAATTCTTCCCTTATAACGGGCCCGCAATTTCATTGGCCCGGTGAAGTATTTTGCCAGGACAGCTTTTTCCCCTTCATAAAACCCTCCTTTTCCTTCTTCCTCTTCTAAAATCTTTTTGCCAAGGAGTGAAATCAATTCATCACGCTGGTATGAACGTACATCCCGTGCAAATCTTCTTCGGATATCGTCTGACTTTTGGAACTTTCCTTTGAGTTTGTTTCCGGCAGGTTTTACAATCCGTAGGATGAGAGACTCCAGTTCTTTCAGGTGCCTGTCCCCAATAGTTAGGTAAACACTAAACCGATCCCATGAATCCCGGTGCCGATCCTTCAGGTGGTGAGCAAGGCGCGACCGAAGATTACTTGCCAGGCCTACATAATGTAGTTTGCCACGGCGATAAAGCGCATATACTCCCTGACGACGACGAACATATTGGCGAATAATATCTTGATACTTCTCCAATGCCTCACGAGAGATGTTTTCCAGATGCTGACAAACCAATGGTGTCCTTTTGGCCATATCACAATTCTCCTTTGAAGGCTTTGTCGAGGATGGATGGTAGTAAACCCTCAATCTCTTCGGTGGTTTGGGTGTGTTTGGTGATCATAAAAGAATCCCTAAATATGTATTATCATCCTTACAAACAAAAAGCCCATTCTTTTTGAGAATAGGCTTTCAATTAGGCCTGAAATTTTTCATCGAGATTCAAATCATCCCCCAAATCGAAATGATTGCATCGTTCAAATCGCAGAGAACAAAGCTTAAATATTCAATTTTAAGATGGTAAGGGTAAGTGTGGGTAATTTACCAAAGATACAATCAAAGATCAATGAAATTATAAACCTTGAAATTATAAACCATGTTGAAAAAGGGACCCTACCTGCTGGTAGTGGTTAGAGCAGTCTATGGGTGACCCCAATTTTGTTTCCTAATGCAGGACGGCTTACGTCAGCGGTGGCTGTAAGTGATGTGCTGGAGCGCTTTTTTGGGCAATCTTTTGGGTTCCTTCCTCAGTTTGCCGTCAAGGGCTGTTTCTGCGTGTAGTCTCAGACCGAGTGCCTCTATTACTTTGAGAATGGTGTCGAAGCCCGGATTTCTCTCTCCGGAAAGCGCCTTGTAAAGACTTTCGCGGGATAAGCCGGCATCCCGTGCCACCTGAGACATGCCTTTTGCCCGGGCAATATCTCCCAGCGCTTTAGCAATGAAGGCGGCATCACCATTTGCCTCCTCAATGCAAGCTTGAAGATAAGCAGCCATTTCCTCTGAAGTACGAAGATGCTCGGAGACATCGTATTTGGTCGTAATTGTTTTTGCCATAATATCCTCCTATAGATTCTTTGCCAGGCGAAGTGCGGTTTTGATATCTTTATCCTGGGTGCGTTTCTCACCACCAGCCAGCAGAATTACCGCCGACCGCCCACGTTGTGTGTAATAAACCCGATACCCTGGTCCGTAATCGATCCGCAACTCTGAAACCCCCTTACCCACTGGCTTTACATCTCCGGGATTTCCAGCAGCTAATCGCTCAATCCTTACCAGAATGCGCGCACGTGCCCTAATGTCCTCCAAGCGATCAATCCACTTAGCGAAAAGTTCAGTTTTTCGAATTTCAACCATAATTCAATAGTAGCCTAACGGCTACATTTTGTCAATGGATGTTTGGCGTCGCCATATTTTTGTCCCATGTCAGGGGCCGCCCCCTTTACTCCAACATGCTCATCGAAGTTTATGATTATCAATGCAAAGAATGGGTTAACAATGGATAATGACCACTCGCCTGGCGAATGAGTTCGGCTTCACTGACGCCACGGGCTTTGGAAATTCGCTTTAGTAACCGTTCGTGCCGCTCTTCAATGTAAATCTGTTTGTGCACCATTTCTGCCACAGCTTTCTCCTTAACATCTTTATACATTACATGATACACAATAAATCATAATGTTGGCAAGGAGATGGAATATCTCGACCTTTGTCAAGCCTTCTGCTCCATGACGGTGGCGATGTGGCGGACCATCTGGCGATAGACATCGAGGAAAATTTCAGGAGAGAGGAAGTAGTCAGGGTTGTCGTCATAAAAGGAAGAGATTAACTTCTTTGCGGCCGCATCGATATCGCGAGTAGACCGGTAGGCCTCCTCCATCTGGGCTCGCTTCTTCTTCGCCATCTCGATCGTCAATGGGATGAACTTCCTGGCCTCCTCGCCGATCACATATCCATAGTGGTCGGCGCAGTAGTTTTCCACTTCAAGGTCTTTTAACCGTTCAAGGCCCTCCTGATACCTGGTGAAGTTCGAATTTCCAGAGGTAACGATCGTCTCATCGAATGGAATGCCTCCCCCATCCGTGGGAAAAAGAGCCTTTAGCTCCGGCACATAGGCCGCAATACAGCACGATGAATGGCCTGGTATCTCAAGGATTGAAACCTCTATGTTACCCAGATCGATCCGGTCCCCTTCCCGGACCGTTCTTCCGGAAACATCATCCCTCCACTCCAGATCGTGTTCCGAATAGATCTCCTCTTTCCCCATCCTTTTTGCCACATTCCGGCTGAACTCATTGATCGTGACGATGGCCTTCTCCATCTTGAGGATCTCCCACGCCCTTTCGGAGGCACAGACTTCAATCTCCGGGTGCCGGCGTTTGAAAAAAGGGATGATTCCCACATGATCGAAGTGGGAGTGAAGGATCAGGATCTTTTTGACCCTGCTTTCGTCGATTCCGAAATCTTTAAACTGTTGAAGAAGATCCGGGACGATGTAGCTCATGCCTCCGCTTATCATCATAGAGCCATCCTGCCCCTCCAGAAGATAGACTCCCGATTCCTCACGGCCTAAAAACCAGACTCCCTCTCGAACCCTTCCCGGCTTCCGAACTCTCATCCGTTCCCTTCTCCTTCTCCATGGCGGTGAACCCAATATAACAAAAAGATAGGGTTGTGGCAATTACGGGTTGATGGTGAACATAAAGGCGCCTTCTCCTCAGAACAAAAAAAAGAAAGGCCCTATACTCTTTTGAGATATAGGGCCCCTGGTTTTTTCTATGAGATTGTTATTTGTTTTTTTCTTTTGAAGGTTTTTCCCTTGGTTTATCTTTTTCTTCCTTTTTTACCTTCTTCTCTTTAACTTTTTCTTCTCCCTTTTCTTTCTTTTTGGGCCTTACCTTTCCGAGGACTTCTTTTGCCTTCTCGACGGTCGATTTCTTCTTCTCTTCCGCCGGAGAATAGGAGACCAGCTCTACGAGAGAGAGGGGCGCCCCATCCCCCTGTCGCCATCCCATTTTATAGATCCGGGTATATCCGCCTTCCCGCCCTTTCATCTTGGGGGCGATCTCGTCAAAGAGTTTCTTCACAATGGTCTCGTTACGAAGACGGGCAAAGGCCTGTCTTCGGGCATGGAGGGTATCCTTTTTTGCCAGCGTGATGATCTTATCCGCCCAGGTTCGAAGCTCTTTGCCCTTTGCAAGAGTGGTCCTGATCCGCTCATGGTGAAGAAGCGAAACGAGCATGTTTCTGAACATCAGCTCCCGGTGCTTGGTATGCCGGCTTAATTTTCTTCCTGCAACTCGATGCCTCATTCTTTTCTCCTATCCTGTTGCCTCTGATTCCATCTGCTCTTCTTCGCCTTCAGCTTTTTTGTGAGGCCAGTTGTCCAACTTCATCCCAAGGCCGAGTCCCATCTCCAACAGGATCTCTTTGATCTCATTGAGGGATTTTCTGCCAAAGTTTTTGGTGGCGAGAATCTCCGCCTCCGTCTTCTGGACGAGATCTCCGATGAGCCTGATGTCGGCATGCTTCAAACAGTTGGCCGATCGGACAGAAAGCTCTAATTCATCCACACTCCGGAAGAGGTTTTCATTCAGTTTATCCATGTCTCCCTGATGCTCTTGAACCGTGATCTCCTCTTCTTCGCTTTCCTCAAACGTGACGAAGATGGAGAGTTGATCCTTCAGGATCTTAGCGGCATGGGCAACGGCTTCCTCCGGGTTGAGACTTCCGTCCGTCCATAACTCGAGGGTCAATTTGTCATAGTCGGTGATCTGGCCGACCCTCGCGTTGGTCACCGTATAGTTGACCTTCTTAATGGGAGAGAAGATGGCATCCATGGGGAGGGTCCCTATGGGTTGATTTTCATCCCTGTTTCGCTCGGCCGGGACATAACCCCTGCCCACCTTGACCACCATCTCCATCGAGAGCTTGCCATCCCTGGAGAGTGTGGCGATGGGGTGATCGGGGTTGAGAATTTCCACGGCATCGCCGGTGAGGATATCGCCTGCCTTTAAGACACGGGGGCCTTCTGCCTTGACGCGAATCGTCTTCGGTCCCTCCGTGTGGAGTTTCAACCTCACTTCTTTGAGATTTAAAATAATCTCTGTGACATCCTCTTTCACGCCGGGGATCGCCGAAAATTCGTGGAGCACACCGTCAATTTTAACCGATGTGAGGGCTGCCCCTTGCAGGGAAGATAGGAGAATCCGCCGGAGAGAGTTTCCAATGGTGATGCCGAAGCCCCTCTCAAAAGGCTCAGCCGTGAACTTCCCATAGAAGGGGGTTAAGGTTTCTTTCTCCGCTTCTAACTTCTTCGGTCGAATGAGATCTTTCCAACTTTTTTGAACCATATTACCTCCCTTTTCTTAAAGGGTTGATAGAGAGTTACTTTGAATATAATTCTACGATCAATTTCTCCTGAATGGGAAGGGTGATGTCCTCCCGGGCGGGCAGGGCTTTGACGCTCCCCTTCATCTGTTCTTTTTCTAATTCCAACCATTGGGGGACGCCCCGCCTGGCCACCCCTTCGAGAGATTCCTGGATACGGACAACCTTCTTGCTCTTTTCACGCACCGAGATGACATCTCCCGGCTTCAGCAGAAAGGAGGGAATGTTGACCCTGGATTGATTGACCAGGAAATGGTTGTGTCGCACCAGCTGGCGGGCTTCATTTCTGGAATTGGTAAAACCGAGCCGATAGACCGCATTGTCCAGACGACGTTCCAGAAGCTGGAGGAGAACTTCTCCGGTAATCCCTTCGCGCCGATCCGCTTCCTTGAAAGTGTTACGGAACTGATTCTCCAGGAGGCCATACAATCTTTTCACCTTCTGTTTTTCCCTTAACTGGGCCCCATAGTCCGAAGTCTTTTTTCGGCCCTGACCATGTTGCCCGGGTGGATAGCCCCTCCGATCGAACGCACACTTCTCCGTATAACACCTCTCCCCCTTGAGAAAGAGCTTTAAGTTTTCTCTACGACAGAGTCGACAAACCGATTTCGTATATCTTGCCAAAGTTTACCCTCCTGCCTTAAAACTGATTACATTCCACATTCTTACACCCGTCTCCGTTTGGGAGGACGGCATCCGTTATGGGGAATGGGTGTGACATCTTTGATCATGTGGACCTTGAGGCCTGTTGCCTGAAGCGAGCGAAGCGCCGATTCCCTGCCGGCCCCCGGGCCTTTCACATAGACATCGATGGTTCGAACGCCATGCTCCATCGCCTTTTTGGCGGCATCCTCCGCGGCCATCTGGGCCGCAAAGGGAGTGCTCTTGCGGGAACCCTTGAAGCCCTGGATCCCTGCGCTCGACCAGCAGATGACTTTTCCCTCGTGATCAGTGATGGTGATGATCGTGTTGTTAAAGGTCGCCTGAATGTGGGCAATGCCTGCCTGAATATTCTTCTTGATCTTTTTCCTCTTTGTCCCTGGCCCTGTGGCCATATCTCCTCCTTTATCCCTTTAGAAATAAAGTATCTTCATTGAAAATGGATGAACTTGATAAAATGCCCATCCGATTTCGAAGCCCCGTTGGACTTTTCTAACGGGGCTTCTCTGCCTACTCCTTTTCCTTTTTCTTTCCGACGATGGCTCGGCGAGGTCCTTTTCTCGTCCTCGCATTGGTATGGGTTCTCTGGCCATGAACGGGAAGGGAGCGGCGATGACGAAGCCCCCGATAGGAACCGATATCCATCAAACGCTTGATATGGGTCGCCACTTCCCTTCGGAGGTCCCCTTCGACCCTCAGTTCCTGGTCGATGATATCCCGGAGATGGATGACCTCCGATTCGGTCAATTTATTGACCTTGATGTCCCGGTCCACATTGGCCTTTTGGAGAATCTTATTGGCCGATGGCCTTCCAATCCCATAGATGTAAGTGAGAGCGATCTCTATCCGTTTATCCTTTGGAAGATCAACCCCTGCAATACGCGCCATAGTGAGCTCCTTTGCCAAGAAAGCGGAGAGTGGTACGTGGAGTGTGGTTTTAATTCAAACTACTTCCCACTTTCTACTTTCCACTTTCCACTTTCCACTTTCCACTTTCCACTTTCCACTTTCCAAATTTAGCCTTGCCGTTGTTTATGTTTCGGGTTTTCACAGATGACCCGGACCACCCGCTTTCGCTTCACGATCTTACACTTATCGCAAATCTTTTTAACCGAAGCTCTGACTTTCACGGTCTTATTTCTCCCGGAATACGATTCTTCCACGGGTGAGGTCATAGGGTGAGAGTTCCACCGTCACTTTATCCCCGGGAAGGATTTTGATGAAATGCATTCTCATCTTTCCAGAAATATGGGCCAGCACCTTATGCCCGTTTTCCAACTCCACTCGGAACATGGCGTTTGGAAGGGTCTCTAAAACCTTTCCTTCAACTTGGATCGCCTCTTCCTTTGGCATCGAATGACTCCGCTTGTCTCCTCAAACAGGCTTCGCGTCCAGGACACGAATGATCTGCTCAAAAATTTGATTCTGTCCGCCCACCCCCCAAATCGAACGAAGGAGCTTCTTGTTCTGATAATACTGGATGAGGGGAGCGGTCTGTTTCTCATACTCCTTGAGTCGCGTCCGAATCGTCTCTTCCCCATCATCCTCTCTCTGGTAAAGGGTTCCGCCACAACGGTCACAGACGCCTTCCTTTTTTGGGGGATGAAAGAGGATATGGAACATCCCTCCGCAGTTGTTGCAGGTCCTGCGGCCGGTCAGCCGCCGCACCAGTTCCTCAGGATCGACTTCGATGTTGATGACATGGTCCACCGATTTTCCGATTTTGGTGAGGATGGCCTGAAAAGCCTCGGCCTGGGGGTTCGTTCTCGGAAATCCATCGAGTATAAAACCGGTCTTGCAATCCGATGCCCTCAACCGTTCATCAATGATGCCGATCACCACCTCATCCGGAACAAGCTGACCCCTATCCATAAAGGTTTTGGCCTGTTTCCCCAAAGACGTCCCTTCCTTCACGGCGGCTCTGAGGATATCCCCCGTGGAGATTTGAGGGAGATGATAACGATCCACGATCATCTGTGCCTGGGTGCCTTTTCCCGCCCCCGGAGGACCCAAGAGAATTAAATTCATTCAAACCCTCATTGCAAATTTAGCATTGCAAAATACAAAGTGAACAATGGAAGAGGGAAAAATAAACGATTTTGCAATTTGCATTTTGCATTTTGCATTGATGTTTATCTATCCTCTTCTGCTTTTCAATTTGCCCTTCTTCATCAATCCTTCATAATGTCTCGTCAACATATGAGACTCAATCTGCTGAACCGTGTCCAGAGCCACTCCCACCACAATGAGGAGGGCTGTTCCTCCGAAATAGAAGGGGACGTTGAACCGTCCGACCAGAAGGGTGGGCAGGACACAGACCGCCGAGACATAGAGGGCTCCTCCAAGGGTGATGCGAGTGAGGACCTTGTCGATATACTCAGCGGTCTTCTGGCCGGGCCGGATGCCCGGGA
>JASEHH010000103.1 GCA_030017685.1 Thermodesulfobacteriota bacterium
TCTCCTCTTCTCCAGTTCTTTCCGTATGGCTTCGATCGATCTCATGGATGGATTCTCCCCTCCTTATAAAAGAGTAAATCCGAAGCACGAAATCCGAATTTCGAAAAAAATTCAAATGTCCGAAATTAGAAATCTCAAAACTGAGGAAAAAATGTTTTGGAAATTTGAACATTTGAATTTTGGATTTGTTTCGGATTTCGATATTCGAATTTCGAATTTAATCATCTCTTAATTCTTCCGCCATCATCTTTTCGGCCAGGGAATAGGGATCGGTTCGGCGTTTCATCAGATCATCAAGTATTCTTTCCCATTCTCCGTCTTTTTCCATCTTTTGGATAAAGTGGGACATGACCTCTGTTTTAAGGACTTCGAGAAAAGTGGCCTTTGCCCTTTCCTTCAGCTTCTTTTCCAGGGCCTGACCGTGCTCCAGGATCTGCTTGTGACGGTAGATGCCATAGACCAATTCAAAGATTCCTTTTCCCAGGATGGCTTCGGTTTTAAAGATGGGAGGTTCCCAGCCGTCTTCTCTCTTCCGACCCATTTCGAGAACCATCCGGAGGTCCCGTTCCACCTTCTCCGCCCCCTCCCGCTCACATTTATTGACGACAAACAGATCTCCGATCTCGATAATCCCCGCCTTGATGGCCTGGATGTCATCTCCCATACCGGGGACGAGAACGACGATGGAGGTATGGGCAGTATTGACAATCTCCACCTCATCCTGTCCGACGCCGACGGTCTCGACGATAATAATGTCCTTGCCCATTGCGTCCATCACATTGACGATATCCTGGGTGGAGCGAGAAAGTCCTCCGAGGTTGCCACGCGTTGCGAGAGAACGGATAAAGACGCCTTCGTCTGTGGCATGGCGCTGCATCCGGATCCGGTCGCCCAGGATGGCTCCTCCGGTAAAAGGGCTCGTGGGATCGACAGCCACGATTCCGACGCTCTTTCCTTCCTTACGGAAGATATCCACCATCTTATCGACGATGGTGGATTTGCCCGAACCAGGAGGTCCAGTTATCCCGACAATATAAGCTTTTCCTGTATTGGGATAAAGTTCTTTTAAGGCATCCATGGCGGAGGGGATTCGGTCATCGATATCCCTCATCAACCTGGAGGCCGCCCGAATGTCTCCATCGAGGATACGCTTGGCCAGATTCATTATGTAGTTAAAATAGCAAAATTGGTGAGAAGAGACAACCCATTTGTGTCTTTTTATAAATTACTAAAATGTCATTCCCGTGTAAACGGGAATCCAGTAATTTCATTGTATGGTTCCCTGCTTTTGCAGGGACAGCGTCTGGATTCCTGCTGGAGTTTATCCCGATGAAAATCGGGGCAGGAATGACGAAATAATCGAGCTTCGATTATAGGGCGCGGCCAGGGACGCCGATGTGTCTCGCAATTACAATTCGCTGAACTTCTGAAGTCCCCTCGCCGATGTCGAGGAGCTTCTGGTTTCGGTAATGGCGCTCGATGGCATACTCCTTCATCAGACCATATCCTCCATGAAGCTGAACGCCCTGGTTGGCCACTCGATGGTACATCTCAGAGCAATACATTTTTGCCATCGCCGATTCTTTCGAGAAAGGTCGGTGTTGCTCGCACAACCAGCAAGCTTTATAAAGTAATAGCCTTGCCAGTTCAATCTCGGTGGCCATGTCCGCTAGTTTAAAAGCATTCACCTGGAATGTGGCGATCGGTCTTCCAAATTGCTCCCGTTCGCTCGCATATTTGAGCGCCAATTCAAAAGCGCCCTGGGCGCCACCTAAACCCATTGCGGCGATGCTAAGCCTTCCTCCATCGAGGGTAGCAAGCATTTGATGAAACCCATCTCCCCGCCGTCCAAGAAGATTCTCCTTGGGGACTTTACAGTCTGTGAAGTAGAGTTCGCCGGTGTTGGATGCCCTCCAAACCATCTTTCCATGCATGGTCTTGGTTGTAAAACCGGGCGTGCCATTCGGGACAAGGATGCAGGAGATCTCATTCTTCCCGTCATTCCTTTTACCCGTGACCGCCTGAACCACACAGACCCTGCTCATATCGGTGGTGGAATTGGTGATGAAGATTTTGGACCCGTTGATCACCCAGTGGTCTCCTTCCAAAACTGCGTTTGTTTTGGAGGCTCCCGCATCCGAACCCGCATTCGGTTCGGTCAGGCCGAAAGAGGAGAGTGCCTTTCCTGCGCAGAGGTCCGGGAGCCATTTTTGTTTCTGCTCCTCATTCCCGTAGTAATAAATGGGAGAGATGCCAAGTGAATTTCCAGCCGCGAGGGTCGCTGCTTGGGAGCCATCGATACGTGCAATCTCTTCCACAGAGATAATATAACCGACATAACCCACATTGCTCCCACCATATTCTTCCGGGACAAAGGGGCCGAACAGTCCGAGTTCACCCATTCGCTTTGTCAAATGGTAGGAGAATTCTTCTTTATCATCGAGTTCCTGAGCAACAGGAGCGATCTCCTTCTCAGCAAAGTTACGGACCATCTTTCTTAGCATCTGTTGTTCTTCGGTTAAGTCAAAATCGAGTGGCATAAGAACCTCCAAATACCGAGAGTAGAAAGTAGAGAGTAGAAAGTCGTTTACCTCCACTCTCCACCTTCCACCCTCCACATTCTATCTTATTTGATGGGTTTAAAATACTTAATATCCAGAATGCTTCCCTCGCGGTCCTTTTTGGCTTTGAAGACGGCTTCCACGGGCATGCCGATAGAAACCTTTTCGAAATCGATCTCTCCGAGCCAGTGAACGAGAAAGCCCTGAGTCCCATCGATTTGAATCACGGCGACGATGGATGGTTTTTCCTTCCTTATTCCTTCGTAGGTCTCATAGCATTGTGTAAAGGTATAGACCTTTCCATTTGTCCCAACATCCAGATACTTATCTTCCAGCCTGGCAAAACACTTTTCGCAAAATATTTTGGCAGGGACATAAGTGATGTTGCAGGCTTCACACTTAGCGCCGAAGATCTTTCCGTTTATGAGTTCCCGGAAAAATTTCTCGCCGGCCCTTCCAACGGTATAGATATAACTCATCGGGATCTGGCCTTCCCAGAAACCGATGTCCGTCGTCTTCTGAAATCGCTCGATCAATGCCATAATCTCACCTCCATTCTTTGAAAACGCTAAGCGCTTAGCGCTATGCGCATAGCGTATTTATTTGGTGGGTTTAAAATACTTAATATCCGTAATCGATCCGGTTCTCTCCTCGGGTGGTTTCCATACCGCCTTTACTTTCATACTCCGGTGGATCTTCCAGGGGTCCACTTCGCCGAGATGATGGAGAATGCCCATTCCTTTTGAGGCCCCATCAATTTCGATGATACCCGGGGTAATTGGGCGGACGCCTCCCTTAATATCGAGGCGCTTTGCCTTCCAGTCCACATAACCCACGATCCAGGTGTTGACAATCCCCGTATCCTTGACATAAACCCATTCTCCCGTTGGGACCCAGCAGAGCTCGCAGAACATTCTGGGTGGAATCATAATACGATGGCATTTATCACATTTCTTGGCGATGATTTTGCCATTTTTCAGTTCCGCCAGATACCGGCCAATGGCGGGGCCATTGTCCCAGGCATATTTTAATTTGGGTTCCCACTTCACGGAGAGAACCTTCCCTCCTAAAATCTCCTCGGCACTCAGTTTTGTTGCCGTTTTTTCCACCATCTTTTTTGTAATCTCCATCTCTTCACCTCCTTTTAGCTTCTCAATACGACCACGGTTCCAACCTGCATTAAATCACCCCAGGCATTAGCAACTCCACAGGTAGGGTTGCCGGGGACCTGTCTTTTCCCAGCCGTTCCTTTTAACTGGAGATAGAGCTCTATGACCTTCATCAGACCTGCAGCAGCAATAGGATTTCCAACCCCCAAAAGCCCTCCGGAAGGAGAAGTGGGAAGATTTCCATTCCTGTTGAAATGTCCGTCCACTAACATCTGAACAGATTTGCCTCTGGGCGCCAGCATCAATCCTTCAATGTGATGGAGTTCTTTGTAAGTGAAGGGATCATAAGGTTCCGCAATATGAATCTCCTTAGAGGGTTCCTTGATCCCGGCCATTTTGTATGCCTGACGGGCTGCCACTTCAAGGTAGTCAGGATAATAGAGGTCACGGGTGGTCCAATAGGCGGTATCGAGAGACCAACCACAGCCATCAATCCAGATGGGTTTCTCGGTGATCCGGCGAGCCACATGCTCAGCTGCCAGTACAACGCAAGCCGCACCATCGCTGGTCGGACTGATGTCGAGCCGATTGACCGGCCAGGCCATGATCTCGGAGTTGAGGACATCCTGGACCGTGATTTCAGCGGGCAATTGAGCTGACGGATGATCCATTGCATTCTTTTTATTCTTTACCGCCACCAGTGCAATATCCTCTTTCCGGTAGCCATGGGTTGTCATAAAACGGTTCATTTCAATGGCAAAGATATAGATGAGGGTGGGGTAGAGGGGTTGTTCTGTAGTGTGGTCGAAGATGGTTAAGAATGCACCTGCAGGATGTGGATACGCAGAAGACATTTTTTCTTCCGCAACCACAAGGCAGGTGTCAAACATCCCGGAGGCAACATGAAACCATCCGTGGATGGGTGAGAGAACCCCTGTGCCACCTCCGACGAAGTGCCTCATATAGGGTTTTCGATAAGCCCCTGAACCATCCGAGAGGTATTCTCCCTTCATATGGACACCATCAAATGCATCCGGAGCTGTTCCGTGGACAACACAATCAATGTCTGATAGTTTCATTTCACAGGAGTCAAGAGCCATCTTAGTGGCCTCATAGGCCAGTTCCTTTGGCGTCTCCTGAGTGTTTCTATAAAATTTAGTTAGACCTGCTCCAACTATGGCAACTCTTCTCATTCCTTTCACCTCCTTTAATTGCTTAGAATAACTACAGTGCCAGTCGTTGTGGGAATACCTCTCCAACTCTGAGCCAATCCTGTGGTTACGTTTTTAAGTTGATTTTTCCCTGCTTCGCCTCTCAACTGCCGGACCACTTCGAACACTTTATGACCTCCATTGAGTTCATAGAGGTTTCCCACTCCAAGGCAACCCCCGGAGGGATTCACAGGGAATTCTCCTGTGATCTCCGTTCCTCCGATTTCTGTCAGGGGACCGGCTTCTCCTTTTTTGCAGATCCTCATTGCTTCAAGATGCTGGAGTTCCTTATAAGAGAATTCGTCGTTGATCTCTGCAAAGTCAATCTCTTTTCTCGGATAACGAATCCCAGCCATCTTGTAGGCCATCTCGGCAGCCATTTGTGCATAAATGGCTTCCGCCCAATTTCGAGTCTCAAGCCCCGGTGTATCCGAGCACCATCCGATTCCCCTGATCCAGATGGGTTTATCACAGAGGGCTTTCGCCGTCTCTTCCTCTGCCAGAACAACGACCACTGCCCCATCAGAATGAGGACTGATGTCCATCTGAGTCAATGGATAAGAGATGACTTCGGAATTGAGTACATAGTCTGTATCAATCAGAACACCGTGGCCAGCATACGGATTGTTTAAGGCATTTCTTTTATTTTTCACAACAACCTTGGCACACTGTTCACGGGTTGTCCCTGTTTCATACATAAACCTTGCCATCTCCATTCCAGAAACTGCATGTGGGCTTTCTTTCAATGGCCGATTATAGATGGGGTCCATGGCGAAGGTCACCATCTCCGACAGGGTTAACATATTGGAAGCTTTACTCATTCCCTGGGCGACGGATATGGGGCCAATGCCAGAGAGGATCATCATATAGGCTGAGGCCAATGAGTGAATAAAATCTCCAGAAATGGTATAGATGGGCCTGAGAACCGCACCTAATTGATCTGGTGAATACTCATCGGCGATGCTATAGCCTTCAAAAAAGTCCTCAGAGGTAGCAACAAAAGAATCGATATCCTTTGGTTCAACGCCAGCATCAAGGTAGGCCTTCATCGCCGCCTCATAGGTTAATTCCCTATAGGAGACATCAGGCGTGGTAGCACGAAATCCTGTTGTTCCTATCCCGACAATTGCAACACGTTTTGACATTTTAGGTTTCCCTCCTTTCATTCGAAAGCATAGCGCATGGCGCATAGCGTAAGAAAACTTTAAACCTTCAGACTTGAGACTTAAGGCTTGTGGCTTTAGACTCGAAACTTGAAACTTGAAACTTGAAACTTGAAACTTGAAGAACCTTCACCCCCCTTCCTTTGAACAAATACGCAAAGGGCATAGCGCATAGAGCATGGCGTCAAAATATAAATTCCTTTACGCTTTGCGCTCTGCGCTTAGCGCTATGCGTTCTTATTTCCGTGGTTTAATATTCTCCCGGACCCACTTCACGGCTTCTTCGATAGTCGTTCCCGGCACAAATAGAGCCTTCACACCACTCCCTTTCAGAGCGAGGATGTCCTCTTCAGGGATGATTCCTCCCCCGAAGACAGCGATATCATTGGCTCCTTTTTCTTTGAGAAGTTCAATCACCTGCGGGAAGATATAATCATGGGCGCCTGAGAGAATAGATAATCCTATGCCATCCACATCTTCCTGTATGGCGGCGGCAACAATCTGTTCCGGTGTCTGATGAAGCCCGGTATAGATCACTTCAAATCCTGCATCGCGGAATCCACGTGCGATGATTTTGGCTCCGCGGTCATGCCCATCGAGGCCTGGTTTTGCAATCAGGATTCGTATCTTCCGCTCTGGACTCATCGTTCCTCCTTACTAATCAATGCAAATTGCAAAATTAGCAATGCAAAATTAGCAACAAAAAAATATCAAATAAACTTTCCCATTATCCCTTCTTAATCCATTGCTAATTGCTAATTTTTCAATGGCCATTTTGCATTGTTCTTTTGCTATGGGTGTTAAAAATACCCCGGATCCGTATATCGACCAAACACCTCTCGCCACACATCACAGATCTCCTGGATCGTTGTATATTCCCTGACCGCATGGATGATGTGGGGCATGAGGTTCCCACCATTTTGAGAAGCCTTCCGGATCTCTCCGAGGCATTCCTTCACCTTTGCATTGTTCCGTGTTCGCTTCACTTCCTGCAGCCTTTTTAATTGCCTCTCTTCGATTTCAGGCCTCATCCTCCAGATGGTAATGGGCGGGTGGTCGGTCACATATTTGTTGACCCCGACGGTCGCCTTCTCATTGGCATCGATCTGTTTCTGGAATCGATAAGCGGCCTCCGCGATCTCCATCTGCGGAAAGCCCCTCTCGATCGCTTTTACCATTCCTCCCATCTCATCGATCTTCCGAATGTAATCCCATGCTTTTTCCTCCATCTCATTGGTCAGAGATTCCACAAAATAAGAGCCTGCAAGCGGGTCGATGGTGTTGGCGACCCCTGTCTCTTCAGCAAGGATCTGCTGGGTCCGTAAGGCAATGGTCACCGCCTCCTCAGTGGGGATAGCATAGGTTTCATCCAGAGAATTGGTGTGGAGGGAATTGGTTCCTCCCAGCACCGCCGCCAGAGCCTCGTAAGCCGTGCGAACAACATTGTTAAAAGGTTGCTGGGCGGTTAAAGAACAGCCTGCGGTCTGGGTATGAAACCGGAGCATCCAGGAGCGGGGCTTTTTTGCCATAAAGCGTTCCCTCATGACCTTAGCCCAGATCCTTCTGGCAGCTCGATATTTTGCAATCTCCTCAAAGAAGTCGATATGGGAGTCGAAGAAGAAGGAGAGCCTCGGCGCAAAATCATCCACATCGAGACCCCTCTCCATGGCGGCTTCGACATAAGCGATCCCGTCGGCCAGGGTGAAGGCAAGCTCCTGAACAGCCGTAGATCCTGCCTCACGGATGTGATAGCCGCTGATGCTGATCGTATTCCATCGGGGAACTTCTTTGGTGCAATATTCGATGGTGTCCACGATAATCCGAAGGGAGGGTCTGGGGGGAAGCATGAAGGTCTTCTGGGCGATGAATTCCTTCAGCATATCGTTCTGGATCGTTCCCCCGATCTCCTTTTTGCTTACCCCCTGTTTCTCCGCCATTACGATATACATCGCCAGCAGAATCGAAGCGGGCGGATTGATCGTCATGGAGGTGGTGACCTTGTCAAGAGGAATGCCTTCGAAGAGAATTTCCATATCTTTCAAGGTGTCAATGGCAACTCCGCATTTTCCAACCTCACCTCTGGCATTGTGAGAATCGCTGTCATAGCCCATCAAGGTGGGGTAGTGAAAGGCGATGGAAAGTCCGGTCTCGCCGTGATTGAGCAGATAATGGAAACGCTGGTTGGTCTCTTCCGGACCTCCCAGACCGGAGAACATCCGCATGGTCCAGAGCCTCCCCCGGTACATGGAAGGCTGAACTCCGCGGGTGAATGGATAGATACCTGGGAATCCAATGTCTCTGGAGTGATCAATGCCTTTAATGTCTTCGGGGGTATAGAGGCCTTTGATCTCCAGGTCGGAGACTGTGGTGAAACGGGGCAGACGTTCAGGGGTTTCGGAGAGCATTTTTGATAAATCATCGACCCACCTCTTCTTCTCCTCTCCGACCTTTTTGAGTTGATCCTCTTTGAACATCCGGAATCCCCCCTTTTTAAATGATCAATTAGCAATGCAAAGTTATCATTGTAAAATTAACATTCAAAGAATTACTAAGGAGTCCATAATCGACAAGACATATCGTCATTCCCGCGGAGGCGGGAATCCAGGAGAAAAGACTGGATTCCTGGTCAAGCCAGGAATGACAAAGCAAGGCGAGTGTCTATACAATTATGGACTGATTAGTATTTCAATGCTAATTTTTCATTGTTAAATTTTCAATTTGCATTGAGCTTTTAAATTTCTATCCCCTTACGGGCCGAGACGCCTTTATTGGAGTAATGTTTTCGATCCATCATCTCTGTCACCAGATCAGCCTTCTCTATAATCTCTGGTCTTGCATTTCTTCCGGTAAGGATAAGTTCCACTGTGGTTGGTTTGGCATCGATCAGTTGAAGGAGTTCGGATAGAGGAATCAGACCATAATCCACAGCGAGGTTGATCTCATCTAAGATCACAATGTCAAATTCTTTATTCTCGATGGCTGTTTTGGCTAAGGAAAATCCTTCCAGGGCCAGTTGAATATCGATTGCCTCAGGGTTGGTTTCGGAAATGAAGACTTTGCGACCATAGGGCTTGATCGTCAGATAAGGAGAGAGCTTCCGGGCTGATTCCAATTCGCCGTAAAGATTATTCCCTTTCATAAACTGGACGATCAACACCTTCAGTCCATGCCCCACTGCCCGAAGGGCAAGCCCTAAGGCCGCCGTGGTTTTCCCCTTGCCATTTCCCGTATAGACCTGGATGAGACCTTTTTCCATAAAACCCATCAATGCAAAATGTTCAATTAGCCATTTTCAATTAGCATTTAAAAACTTTATCAAGCCTAAAGACTTGAGTTACTATTCTTTAATTCATAATTGATAGTCTCGTAAAAAGTCTTAAAAGGCGATTTTCTGTCATTCCTGCGCAAGCAGGAATCCAGTATTATCATGTAGTTAGAGTTCTCTGGATTCCCGTTTTCACGGGAATGACGACTTTTTACGATTCCATCATAATTCATAATTCATAACTCATAACTAACAGACTTCCCGGAGCTGGGCGATGATCTGTTCGGTCTTAAAGTGTCTCAGAGTGATTGCACTTGAAGGGCAGGTGGCATTGCAGGCGCCGCAGCCCTTACAGAGCACTTCGTTGACCGTCATCACCTTTCGGTAGGGATCCATTTTTAATGCCCGGTATTCACAGACCTGCTCGCAGAGTCCGCATCCTGCGCACATGAGCACATCGACATAAGCGGTGATCGGTTCCATCCTCACCCTGCCTGCAAACAGGGGGATGGTCGCCCGGGAGGCCGTTCCATGAGCCTGCGAGAGGGTATCCGAGATATCTTTGGGGCCCTGACAGGTTCCGGCGAGGAAGATCCCATCGGTGGCAGTATCAAGAGGTCTCAATTTCGGGTGGGCCTCGAGATAGAAACGGTCGGTTGACAGGGAAAGCTTGAGAAGGCTTCTCAAGCGGTCCGCGTCTCTCCTCTGCGTGAGGCCTGTTGCGAGGACGACCAGATCCGCCTGCTCTTCATAAGGCTCTCCAAGAAGTTCATCATCTGCCTTGACGATTAATTTTCCATTCTTTTGATAGATCTCGGAGGGAACCCCCTTACGGTAGAAGACGCCTTTTTTCTGAACCGCTTCATAGAACTGCTCATATCCCTTGCCAAATGCCCTGACATCGATATAGCAGATTGTCACACGGGCATCGGGGATTCGATCCTTGACGAGGTGAGCCTGCTTTGCCGTGAACATACAGCAGATCCTGGAACAGTATTCGTTATTCACCGTCTTATCCCTTGAGCCAACGCACTGGATGAAAACGATGTTTTTGGGCTCTTTTCCGTTGAATTGGAGTTTTCCCTGGGTGGGTCCGTGCGGAGAGATCAGCCTCTCAAACTCGAGGCCGGTGATCACATTTTTATAGACGCCGTACCCCAATTCCGGTTTCAGCTTGGGATCGAAGGGGTCGTAGCCCGTGGCCACGATGATTGTTCCCACCTTGGCCTCGAATTCCATTCCAACCTCTTCAAACTGGACCGCGCTCTCCGGGCAGACTTCCCGGCATTTCCCGCACTCTCCCTTCTGGAGATAGAGGCAGTTTTTTGAATCGATCGTATAGCAGCGGGGAACGGCATCGGGGAAGGGGAGATAGATCGCAGGTCTCTGGTCAAGTCCCATATTGAATTCATTCGGGACCCTGACCGGACAGACCTCCTCACATTTTTTACAGCAGGTGCACTTCTCCGGACTGACATGCCGGGGATCGTGTTTGATTCTTACCTTGAAATTGCCCACAAAACCTTCCACCCCTTCGACCTCACTCTGGGTGAGAAGGTGGATCAACGGATGAATTTTTATCTCTTTTAGTTTGGGGAGCAGGGTGGCGGAGGTCTCCTCGAGATTTGGAAAGGTTCGATCGAGCTGGGCCAGATGTCCTCCAGGAGAAGGAGATTTCTCCA
>JASEHH010000255.1 GCA_030017685.1 Thermodesulfobacteriota bacterium
CAGCGGTTCCGTGAAATGGAGGGTGAACTGATATTGGGGGAGAGGGGATGAGGCTTTTAAATGGGGTTTGGAGTAACATTATTGGGGGGAGAGGAAAGAGTAAGGAAGGAAAGGGCATTTTCGCAATGTTTTTTTGGAGAAACAGTGACAATAATTCCGTCCGAGGGTAAAGATCTCCATGGTCCTTTACGGGAAAGGAAGTTGTAAGGGCCAAAGCGAATAGGGGAGTGAATCAGCAAAAGAGAGTTCTATCCACCTTGATCAAGCCATGGAGCATGTGTCTTCATTAAGGTGAGACTGAAATGCAATTCATTGGCGAGACCAATTAGAGTTAAATGGGTCCGACGTTGAGGTTTAAGGTTTCTGAGGTAGAAGCTCTGTAACAAGACAAAAGCGATAAAGAGGGTCAGGATAAAATTCACGATAGCGGTGGGATCATGTTTAAAACAGTGATCCAGAGCCCAATGGGCTGAGAGCGTGTTGAAGAGGTCATTTTCAACATCCCATCGACGATGGCCTGCTTTCCAAAGTTGACGACTGGGGAGCTGAGAAAGAGGGAAGGTAGTTGCCCACCACCAATGATGATCTTCGACGGTTTCGATCCATTGTTTACCGATACGCTCTCGCTTGGTGATGGTCTCATAGGCATGGAGCACACGCAGCGGTACCTTGACGCCTTCGGCAGAGCTAAAGCCTTCCACATCCCAGAACTGAGTCAGCCGCCGGGGTTCGTCCCAAAGACCGGGCTTCATCTGTCCGAAGAGACCTTGGGCATCCCGAAGCAAAGCTCTCTGATCCCCCTTGATGACAGCTATGGCATGCTTTCCGTGGTCTATACAGAAATTGAAGAAGGGAGCTTCTAAATAGAGGGCGTCTCCGAGCACCGCATCGAAGAAACGTCCATAACTTTGGAGCACACGCTCTAACAACCGTTTAGCTGCAATGATCTCGCCTTCCCCCGGCCGGATCAACTCCACATCCAAGGGCACAGCGATGTCATACCCCACCAAATGACAGACGACCCCTCGGTGGTAATATTCGATCACCTCTTCGCCGTGGATCTTGATCTTGCGCTGAGAACACGCCTTACAGCACCGATGCCGACTGGGAAAAAAACTCATGCCCATCCAACGCCGCAAACCGCAACGGCCCCTCTTTGGCAAACACCTTGTTGCGACCCAGTTGATGGTTGATCCCCGAAAGCATGGACCGAAGGTGCTCCGAAAGGATCAGACAAAAGACATCCCCCATTCGGTCGGCACTCGGCTTGTGGAACCCGATCAGGCACTCAAACCGCTTGGATCGATACAGTTCCGATTCGATCGCATTGAGACTCCCCCGGCGGGTCGCAAACATCAAGAAAGCACTTAACCAAATCGCAGCGGTTGGAATCCGTGGCTTCTGTCGGCTGTCCTGGATGGCCTTGACTCTCTGACCGAAATCGAAGATCTTCTCCACATAACGACAAAACCGTGACATCATCTTTGGCTCCCCCTTTCTCCTGTCTTTGCCTGCCTCGCTTCACGGACTTTTTCCTTTCCCTTGAGGAATCGTTCTAAAGAGGCTTGGGAAATCTCCTCCATCAGATGCCACACCTTCTGATAGGTCGACACCCATCGACGAGCCGTTGATTCCAGCGCCTGTGGAACATAGATCATCTTGCGCTTGTCTCCTACTCGTAGGGCGATACAAAGTCCCGGATGAAGTTCTCCCCGACTGCATTTACACCCCTCCTTGCCGCAGACTCGATGCAGGGGCACCAGGCTCCCGCAAAGGAAGGGCTGCTCGTGGACGAGTTTGGTCAGTTGGGATCTGGCGAAACGTTCAGAACGAGTAAACTGCCCTCGGTGTCTCATCAAACCACCTCCTTCTTAGTCTGTTATATATTAATATAACAGATACATATTAAAAGTCAAGCCTTTTTTCAAATGCGAATTTGCTCTTGGGAAGGTTTTGACTCTAACTGGTTGAAATTACGATGGACGGTGGGCTAAGAAATATCAATTACGGAATCGCTG
>JASEHH010000256.1 GCA_030017685.1 Thermodesulfobacteriota bacterium
TGATGGGAATCCTCTGGAAGGTCATCGGAATCCAATGGGCCTTCTCCTTCGGCGCAGTGATGGCCCTCATCGCCGCCTTTCTGACGATTGTCTTAATGGGAAATGATCAAGGGCATGGGGTTAGCCGTTGACTTTGGACAATTGGCTGAAAAATTTTCCAATTCTTTCTATAAATGTCTGACCACTCTTGATTACTTATTCAGCGGCATTCCCATTTTTTCCTGCCTCTTAGAAAATTAGCAAAATAGAAAACAACGTCGCCGATTTTCCTTAGAATTGGAGGTTAATGGTGATGCTTTTTCGCTGGGTGAAGCTTTCAAGCATTCCCTCAAGGGAGTACTCCCGGCCAAAACCACTCTGCTTGAATCCGCCATAGGACTGGCCCGGAACTATACCCACTCCCTGGTTGATCTGAACCCATCCCGATTCAATACGATGGGCTGTGCGAAGGGCCTTTCCGATGTCGTGCGTCCAGATGAAGGCGGCCAGGCCGTAATGACTCTCATTCGCCATGCGGATCGCCTCTTCTTCCTCCTTCCACGGAATGGCAACCAGTACCGGCCCAAAGATCTCCTCCCGGGCGATGCGCCAATCATTATCCACATTGCTAAAGACCGTGGGCTCCATGAAATAACCCTGGCTGAGCGGCCCTTCTTTCGGCGGAAGGCCTCCTGTCAGAAGGTGTGCCCCTTTCTGCCGGATTCCATCTTCCACATAGGAACAGACCTTCTCGAACTGAGTCCGGTTGATGAGGGCTCCCATATCTGTCGATTCATCGAGTGGATCGCCGATCTTTAAACTCTTCAACTTTTTGACGAGCTTTCCCAGGAAGGAATCATAGATTGATTCATGAAGAAAGAGACGCGAGCCCGCTGTGCAGGATTGGCCCTGCCTTGTAAATCGCATGGCCAGAAAGACCCCATCCACCACCTGCGGTTCATCTGCGTCGGGGAAAACGATCTGTGGACTTTTGCCTCCCAGTTCGAGTGTAACCGGCACGATGCGCTCTGCGGCCGCTTCCATGATCGTCCTGCCAATCTCGTAGGATCCGGTGAAGGAAAGTTTTCTGACCAAGGAGTGCCTTGCCAGAGGGATTCCACATTCAGACCCGGTTCCTGTAACAACATTGAGTACTCCCGGAGGCAGAAATTCGGAACAGATCCGGGCCATCGTCAGAACGGCAAGGGGCGCCTCTGAAGAGGGTTTAAGAACCAGAGTGTTGCCGGGAGTGACCGCCATGACGATCTTGAGCGCTCCGAGACCAACGGGTGAGTTCCATGGGACAATTCCTCCCACAACACCGATGGGTTCCCTCCGCGAATAACTGAGCAGGTTCTCTCCGAGGGGTATGGTCTCTCCTTTGATCTCGCTTGCCACTCCGCCGAAGTAACGGAAGATGTCTGATGTGAGCATAGCCTCGGGACGGGACTGTGTACGGATCGCATTTCCAGTTTCAAGGGCAATGATGCGCGCGATCTCATTGGCTTTAATTTCAATCGCCTCACCGATTTTGATCATCAATTTGCCCCGCTCACGGGGACTGACCCGCCTCCACTCTTCAAAGGCCCTGGCAGCCGAAAGGACAGCGCGATCCACATCCACCGCCCTACCACGGGGAATTTCTCCGACGATCGAACCTTTCCGGCCCGGGTTTTCAACAGGGATGAATTCACCGTCCGAACTCTCAACCCACTGCCCATTGATCAGCATCAGTCGGCGACCCACATCCATTGTTTTCAATCTCCTAACTTTGTATAGCCATAATCAAACAGGGTTTGGAGTTGAAAAATCCGAAATAGAGAAATTAAACTCTAAACTCAAAACCCTAAACTCTAAACAAACTCAAATGCCTAAAACACAAAATGCAAGACTGTATGACTTAGGAGCAAGAGGGTCCAGATAAGTCTTTTTGAACATTCGGATTTTGAGTTTTGTGTTTATTTAGGATTTAGTGTTTAGGGTCAGTACTGTCCGGTTAATTTTTTGAAAAAATTCGAATTGTCATTTTAATCCAGG
>JASEHH010000257.1 GCA_030017685.1 Thermodesulfobacteriota bacterium
TTGTTAGCGGGAACAGAAAGGGTACCAGAATGAGTAGAGGTGGTTCCTTGGAAGGGAGAGAGAAGTAGCCCCCGTTGTTTTGTCCTACCTGGTTTAGCTCTCGTTCATTTCCCCTTTGCTTATCAAAGATCGATCCAGATTCTACAATGACTCCTTAATCTGTTTAGAGGAAGGAGGAGACGTTGCAGAAGCGATGTGTTGTGTGCGGTCGGTTTTTCATTCCCAACCCCCGAGTGGAACAAAGACAGAAGACCTGCCAGAGAGATTCCTGTAAGAAGGCTCGCAAGCATCTTTCCCAACGTGCCTGGTGCGGGAAGAATCCGGGGTATTTTAGGGGGCGCTATCCCTATGTGAAGCAATGGCGCGAGAGGAGGAAAGCCTCTTTGGGGATATCGGTGCAATCGGTGATACAAGATAAGGAACCCCTTTCCAAGCCTTTACTGAGGCTGATTCTCTTGATCCCGGGGGGCAAAGACAGGATGATACAAGACGAGATCCGGCTGCGGAGGCAGAGCCGGTGCACCTTTGTGGCCGACGGGTAGGGATAGGGGGTGATACAAGATGAGATAGACAGGGTCCTTGGATCTGGTTTAGAGTGAGCCTCATCCCAGGGAGGAGAGCAACGATGGATCCAGGGATCCTGTATCAGGTCAAACAGCTTTACGAGGTAGAGAAACTGAGCCAACGGCAGATTGCCGGCAAGTTGGGAATCTCCCGCAAGAAGGTCTTACGGATTCTTCGGGACGACGAGGTGAGGAAGCCCCAGCGGGAGACGATCTTCAAACCCTATGAGCGCTTGGTTGAGGAGTGGTACAAAGAATATCCCTTTTTACGAGTCACCCAGGTCTACGAGCGTTTGAAGGGGTATGGGTATTCGGGAGGCTACGACACGGTGAAGATCCATACCCAGTCTCTTCGGAAGAAGAAACCAGGATGGTTTCATGAGTTGGAGTTTTTGCCTGGGGAGGAGGCCCAGGTGGACTGGATGGAATGGCGATTCCCCTTTGGAATCCTCTATGGGCTTGTCCTGATTCTGGCCTACTCCCGATACCTCTACGTCCACTTCTATCCCCGTCACAGCCTGGAGTTTTTCCTCGATGGTCACCTTCGAGCCTTTCGGGAGATGGCAGGGGTGGCTCACCGACACCGCTATGATAATCTCAAAAGTGTCGTTTTGAGTAGAACTCCGGAGCTAACCTTCAATCCCAAGTTTTTGGACTTCGTGCGTCATTATGGGTTCTCTGTTCATCCCTGTACACCGGGGAGAGCCAATGAGAAGGGACGTGTGGAGCGGGTGATCCGAGACATCAAGGACTTGCTCCGAATCACTCCTTGTCAGGATCTTCGAGAGGTCAACCTCAGGGTCTCGGCGTGGCGTCAGGAGAGAAACCAACGGGTTCATCGGGCCACAGAGAAAAGGCCGATCGATCTGCTCAAGGAAGAGAAACTGATCCCCCTTCCTCAAATCTCTTATTCACCCCACCAGCTGATCCTCACACAAGTCGGTAAAACCGGCTTTGTCGAGTTTGATACGAATCGTTACTCGGTTCCCTCTTCCTTCTCCGAAGCTTCGGGTGAACTGCTCGTCTATCCAGAACATGTGGAGATCTGGGTGAAGGGCAAACGCGTAGCTTCCCATCCAAGATCGTTTGACCGAAAACAGAAGATCGAACATCCCACCCATCGGGAGAGACTGCTTCAAATCACCCCCCACTTCAAAGCCAAAAGAATCTACCAGTTGATGAGCCAAATGGATAAAAGTGTCACTTCCTTTCTGAGTGAGGCTGAAGCCGAAGGACAAGACCCCATCGAAGTAGCTCATGAGCTGTTCAAACTCCTCATCCAAACCTCCAAGGCAGTCTTTCTCTCCGCCATCCGGGAGGCAAACGGATTGAAGATCTACAAGGTCAAATATCTCCAAAGTCTTCTTCAACCTTCTCATCATCGAGCCGATCAACCGGTTCATCCCCAGAATCCCCACCTCTTAACCATCACTTATGCAGGGAGGTCTCTCA
>JASEHH010000104.1 GCA_030017685.1 Thermodesulfobacteriota bacterium
ATATGCCGGCCAGCATTGCCCATCTCCTGATCTGCAATAAGGCGGTCAAAGTCCTTCAGGACGGAGATGCCTACGAAGCCTTCATCAATCTCCTTGACGCTGATGAGCACAAACCCTTTCTCAATCTCGGCTCCATTGGTCCGGATCTCTCCTATTTCGGAAGCCAGTGGGAGGGATTAAAAAACCTCCTCCTTGAGCAGTCAGATAAACCCCTCGGGGTGGATGGATGGTCCTATCTTCTCCACTCGAAGGAACCCAATCAATTTCCACTCACCCTCATTGAGCTTGCCTGGAAGGACACCCGATGGGAAGAAGAGGAATGGGAGGGTGTAGACGATGACAAGTTTGCCTTTGCCTGCGGGTTTCTCTCCCATATGGCGGCCGATCAGATCATTCATCGAAAAGTAAATGAAATTGCGGGTCCTTACTACCGGAGGGGAGAAAACCGGAAGACCCACCGGAAATGCGAGATCTATCAAGACGTGGCCCTCTTTCATACCCTCTATCCCCAGGAAGACTTCATGGAGAAGTCTTTTAGCCGCTGGGTGGACATCGCCCCTCAAAGCTCCCATAATGCTCCGGAGTGGTTCCGCTATTTTTTACAGAGGGCCTTTGTTGAAAGCCATGGTGTCTTTCCGGAGGAGAAGGAGATTGAAGATTGGCTGGATGGGCTCCTTCTGATTTTAAAGGGGATCAAGTGGGTGGGCCCTTATAAAACCGCTTACGACGAATTAAAGAAGGATGGGATCACGTCGGAGAATTTTGCCCTTTACTTCAAGGACTACATGGACCTATTCTTTCAGGCGGTGGAACTTACGAGCATTTACTGGAAGATGGTTTTTGAGCTTTACGATCCACCCAATGGGACCCTTCAGATCACAGATCGCATGAGGGAACGGTTTAAAAGGGTGGTCCAGAATGCCGATCTTTCCTCACCCCTTCAGAAAAACATTTTGAAGGATGCGAAAGAGGCGCTTCAGGAAAAGGTTCCACGTAAATTCGTCTCTCTGATAAGGAAAACCAAACACCCCCTGAAGCGAAAGAAGATCCTTTCCGTCACGCCGGAAGATGTAGGTAAATTCGAGGGGTGATGAGTGTCAGGTTTACTTTGTTGGCAGGATTAGATGATTGGGTGGGGATTGGGAGAAAAATGCCAATAAAATAGACCTGACCCTCTGCCCTTCTGCTGCGGAGGGGGAGGATGCCATATGTGGATGGAAGAAAGAGCCGGGAAGCGAATTAATGAGACGAGAATCAGGCAGGCATTGGAGACAGGGGCTGAGGTTCTTGCCACGGTCTGTCCCCTCTGCCTGACCCAACTCGACTCTGCGGTAAAAGTGCTCAATATGGATGACCGAATTCGTGTGCGGGATATTCTGGAATTAGTTGCGGAACGTATCGAATAAATGCGGGCATAGGGCATAGAGCAGAGAGCATAGCGTACAGGGATCGAATAAGTGTTGATCGCTATGCGCTATGCGCCTTGCGACGTGGGTTAGAGGATCACTGTTTTTTTGATGGTTTTGACAATCTCTTCCGGATCATCGATCAATTGAAGGATCTCCAGATCGGTGGGAGAAATCCTGCCCTCCTTCAATACCACTTCCTTGATCCAGTCCAAAAGGCCTTTCCAATAATTCGAACCGACCAGAATCACCGGAAAGGGTTTGATCTTGTGGGTTTGAATGAGTGTCACCGATTCAAAGAGTTCGTCCATTGTTCCAAAACCGCCGGGGAGAATGATATAGGCCACGGCATATTTAACAAACATCACCTTCCGGACAAAGAAGTAACGGTATTTCAAAGTGATATTGGCATAGGGATTGGGCTTCTGTTCCAGCGGAAGTTCTATGTTTAGGCCAATCGATTTACCTCCGGCGAGAGAGGCCCCTTTATTCGCCGCCTCCATGGCCCCCGGGCCTCCGCCCGTGATCACACTGAATCCATTTTCTGCAAGGAGCCGGCCAATTCGCTCTGCCTTCTGGTAAACCTCATCTTCAGGCTTAGCACGGGTGGAACCGAAGATGGACACAGCCGGATGATATCTGGCCAGAGCATCAAACCCTTCCACAAACTCCGCCAGGATATGGAACATCCTCCACGATTCCTGAGCCGATATCTTATCGACGACATACTGATGATTATCTGCCATATTTCCTCCTTGCTACCATTATGGGCCCAAATTGGCCTTTCGTCAATGTCCCCTTTCCTTTAATATCGGCGTTTTTTATTGAAAATTGAGGGGTTTTATATTAGGAAGAAGGGGGTTTTAATTCAAAGTTCGGAGCTCGGAGCAAAATCTTTAACCGAATACTCAAAGCTTTTTAGGGCATGTTAAAGGAGAATCGATGAAAATCGAATTTTTAGGGGGTGTTCGAACCGTCACCGGTTCGGCCACCCTTTTCGAAAAGGGCTCATTAAAGTGGCTCGTAGATTGCGGGATGTTCCAAGGCGGGAGAGAGATCGAGAAGAAGAATGATGATACCGGTTCTTACCATCCGAGAGACCTCTCTTTTGTTCTCCTGACTCACGCTCATATTGACCATAGCGGCCTCATTCCAAGACTGGTGAGAGAGGGCTTTCGAGGAAAGGTGGTCTGTACAAAGGCCACCCTTGATCTATGTGAGGTGATGCTCAGAGACAGCGGCCATATTCAAGAGATGGAGGCCGAATGGCAGAACCGCAAGAATAGAAGGTCTGGCGGAAAAAGGGCCGCCCCTCTCTATACGGTTAAGGATGCGGAGAAAAGCCTCCGATTCTTTTCTCCTGTCAATTATAACGAGATCATTTCTCTAACCGATGGGCTCAAGGTCCGGTTTCAGGATGCAGGCCATATCCTGGGATCGGCCATCATTGAACTCTGGGTCGAAGAGGGAGGAGGGGAAAGAAAACTGGTCTTCTCTGGAGACCTTGGAAATTCAGGACAGCCCATTGTCAGAGATCCTTCATGGGTTAAAGAGGCGGATCTCCTCTGGTTAGAATCGACCTATGGAAACCGGCTCCATAAATCGAGGGAAGAGACCTCTCAGGAGTTGTTAAAGATCGTTCAGGAGGCGATTGCCCATCAGGCCAAGGTGATCATCCCGGCCTTTGCTGTGGAACGGACCCAGGATATCATCTATACGCTCGGCCAATTTATGAGAGAGGGCCTCATTCCATCCATTCGTGTTTATATCGATAGCCCGCTGGCGATTTCAGCGACCGAGATCTTCAAGAAGAATTCGGATTGCTTTGACCGGGAGACAAAAGAGATTCTTTTGCGGGGGGAGAACCCTTTAGACCTGCCAGAGATCATCTATACCCGGACAACTGAGGAGTCAAAAGCGATCAACGAGGATGAGGGCCCAGGGATCATCATCTCTGCGAGTGGAATGTGCGACTCCGGAAGGATCAAGCACCATCTGAAACACCACCTCTGGCGGGAGAAGTCCCATATCGTCTTCATCGGTTATCAGGGAGAGGGGACGATTGGAAGAAGGATTATCGATGGAGCAGAGAGCGTCAGGCTCTTCGGAGAAGTGGTTGCGATCAAGGCCCATATCCACACCCTGGGAGGATTCTCGGCTCATGCCGATCAAAAAGGGCTTCTCGAATGGCTCTCTCATTTCGAGAATCCACAACTTGAGGTCTTTGTCAACCATGGAGAAGAGAAGATTTCGATGGAACTGAGCCAACTCATCCGTGAGCGTTTCCATCTAAAGGTCAGCATCCCTCAATGGAGAGAGAAGAGGTTTCTCTTCGCCCCTGAAGAAAGGCCGATATCTGAAGAGGCGAGGGAAGAAGCGGTTGCGCCTGAAGAGACATTTCATATTCTCCTGAGACATCTGGATAGAAACTATAAAAGACTTCGCAGGAAATTAAAGAGGTGGAGAGGGATGGGAGAGGAAGCTCAGGATCCTCATAGATTGAGACAGTTGGAGGAAGTGAACAGAAAGATAGAAGAACTGGAGTCGGAGTTGGATTAGTGTAGTGATTCAGTAAGGACTTTACACATAATGTCATTCCGGACTTGATAAGCCTGCCCCGTACTTGATACGGGGGAATCCAGGGTTTCCTGTGCAAACAGGAACCCAGTTTCTTTGTTATAGATCCCTGCTTCCGCAGGGACGACGTCTGGATTCCCGCTTTCGCGGGAATGACACCCCTAAGATTCAATGTAAAGAAATGTTAGATTCAATACACTAGGGGGAATCTGGAATTTGTATGGTTGAGTTGGTCAAGATCGGTATCGTTTTTGCCGTCATCATCGTTCTGATGTATCGGAAGATAAGCCTCTGGCTGAGCCTTTTATTGGCCACCTTTTTGCTCGGGATTCTTTTTCGCCTCCCCATAACGAAGATCTCGATGGACATCGCCTCTTCGATCGTCGATACGAAGACACTTTTTCTCATCGGAGCCTTCGTGAGCATTCTCTTCTTCAGTAATCTGTTGAAGGAGACAGGTCGGATGAACCAAATCATGGAAGGGTTTCGATCAACCTTAAAGGATATCCGGCTGGTCATTGCATTGCTTCCGGCGATCATCGGTTTAATGCCCATTGTGGGAGGCGCATTGGTCTCCGCTCCCATGGTTGTAGAAGGCTCGGATGAGTTGAAGCTCACACCGGAACGGAGAACCTTCATCAATTACTGGTTCCGCCATCTCTGGGAATATATGCTTCCCACCTACCCGGCCCTTGTCCTGGCTGCTTCCCTGATCGGCATTCCTATTAGAAAGCTCTGCTGGCTTAACCTTCCTCTCACACCCGCCGCCATCCTCAGCGGAGTTATCGTCGGCTACTGGGGAGTGTCAAGATCGACAAAGTCATATGAAAACTTATTGGGAAAAAGGGTCTTCTGGAATTTATTCAAAAACCTTGCCCCCCTCCTTTTTGCCCTCATCCTTGTGGTCGGGTTTAAAGTGGAGCTTGTCTTTGCTTTCGGCATTACGATTGCGGGGATGATCCTCTTCTTCCGGATCGGGAGGCAAAATATTTTAAAAGGATTTAAGGAGAGTATCGGGATTGAACTTCTCTTGACCGTGGCCTTTGTCATGGGTTTTAAGAAGGTGCTGGAATCGTCTCAGGCCATTCCCGCTGTTTCCGAAGCCTTATCCTCCCTGGGAATTCCACTCTGGTTGGTTGCGGTGTTTGTCCCCTTACTGGTGGGGGTGATGACCGGAGTGACCATCGGACCGATAGGAATCGGTTTCCCGATCCTCATTCCCCTGCTTCAGACCCATCCTGATTTCCTCTATTATATGATGCTGGCCTTTGCCGGAGGGATATGCGGGGTGTTGCTTTCTCCCCTCCACCTCTGTCTCGTTTTGACGAAGGAGTATTTTCGGGCCAATTGGAGAGGGGTTTATCGTTTGATCTGGTTTCCGGTCGCTTCGATCTTGATCGCAGGCCTTGTATGGGTTGCCCTTTTTAGTGTATCCTGAGTGAGATGGAGGGAAAGATGAAAAAGAGATTTCTGGTTTTTTTGGGATTAATCGGGTTTCTTTTATCTGTCGTTTTGATTCCGGTATGTCGTGCGGGGATGGTCATTGAAGAGCTTCACAGGGATATGGAGGGCAGGATGGGCAGGGTCATCCGTTACTTTTCGGAAGGCCAATTTCGAACAGATCATCCGGAGGGAGGAGTCTCGACCATCATCGACTTCAAAGGAGACCGGATCGTGATGATCGATCACCAATCCCGGAGTTATGTCGAGATCAAATTTTCACGGTGGGAGAAGGAAGTGGCAGAGAGGCTTAAAAAATCGATGCCGGAAATCAAACCGCAAGAGAGACGGGTCTCTGTAAAAGGAACCGGAGAAAAGGCGTTGATCAATGGGTTTCAAACGGAGAAGGTGGAGATCCGGGCTGATGGAGAGTTGATCGAGGAGAACTGGATGACCCGTGATGTGGATTTTCGAGAAGTGGAAAAAGTGATGGAGAGGGTGGCAAAGGGGTTTTCAAAGGATTTCAAGGTCGAGATGAAAGAGGGCCGGGAGATCTACGAGAAACTGAAATCTTACGGAATTCCCATCCTGATCAAAGACTATACGCTCACCTATGGCTTAGGCCCCATTAATGTGATGGAGGTTAAAAAAGTGGAGAAGAGAGATCTGGGAAGCGAGGTCTTTCTTCCCCCTGCAGGCTACCAGCGCATCATCCCTGAAGCCCCTAAGAAGTGATTGGGGTGTGAGAGATGGGGGTTTTGCTATTAATGGCTCAGAAGCCCAACAGAGGGTGTTATGCCAGCGATTGGACCAATCAGGGATTTGAGAACTGCACGGAAAGAACTGTTACCGGCAATTGACCCTGATCCACACTTCAATGCCTGACACTTTGCCTTTTTCTAATGTTTTGCTATAATATATTTAGGTTGTGGAGGGAAACTATGGATGAAAACAAACTCCTTGAAAGAATCACCGTAAATCCAAAAATATTTAGCGGCAAACCGATTATCCGCGGCCGCCGCCTTGCTGTCGAACATATCCTCGGGATGCTCGCCGCAGGGGATACGCCTGAAACAATCCTTGAAGGCTACCCTTGGCTGCAGATGGATGATATAAAGGCCTGCCTTGTTTATGCACGCAGGTTGGTGAGCCATGAACGTGTAGAACCCTTCCTGCTGGAAACCGGGACGTGAAATTCCTACTGGATACATGCGTCTGGGGAAAAGCCTGTAACGAACTGCGCGCTGCAGGCCATGATGTTGTTTGGGCAGGGGAATGGCCTAATGATCCGGGTGATAATGAAATACTCGAGCGTTCACATCGGGATGGACGGATACTTGTGACACTGGATAAGGATTTTGGAGAGTTGGCTATTTTCCATGATAGGCCACATTCGGGAATTATCCGATTGGTCAATATCGGAGCTAAACAACAGGCGTCTGCTTGTCTGCGAGTTATTGGTCTTCATGGGGAAGATCTGAAATCTGGAGCAATTATTACTGCCGAACCCAGCCGACTTAGAATTCGTTTAACCGCAGATCAAGACAGGTAAGATATCTCTGGCCCTCCATTTTAGAATGTTCCGCACAAAAAAGGTACTTTTTTGTTTCCATGTCTTCAAAAAATGATTTGGAGAGGGATTCTAATTTTGCGTTAGCCAGAAAATTTCACATCAAACTGGTTAAGCCGTGGATCAAGGCCTGCCCTTATATCCGTATCCTCAATCACGCCGATTACGATCACCACTTTTACGGAGGTAATAACCCCATTGGTAAGATGGCCTCCTAAAGTGACCACCTGATCGTCCATCACTGTCGAGGCAGAGAAATGGGCATGGATCTCCGGCTCTCCGTCTTCTCGCGTTGCGATCCAGCCGGTCAGGGAGACGATCTCCATGGGCTGTTCCAGCTCCAGGTAGAGGCGATGGTGTTTCTCCACTTTTAAATCAGGGGGCAATACCTTCAAATTCCTGAAGGTCGCTTTTTTCAAAGCCCCGATGCCCGAGAGGATCACTCCGGTTCGGATTCTTTCTTTTTTAACCAGCTCTTCGATCGCTTCTAAAAGATCGATGTCCATAGCAAGCTTTCCCATCACCACACGGCCCATCCTGCCCCTTCCAATCCCCTCCAGTAAACCCAAAACTCTTTCCATTTTATCTCCGTTCTTTGAGGAGAGCTCTAAAAAAAGCTCCATGCTCTCTTGATGACACACCTGTCTACCGCAGGTAGGTGTGTCAAAAGAGGATTACACAGATTCTCCAAATTATTCAATGCCTATGTTACATCAAGCCAATCAAGCCCAATGCCTCACGGGGACTGGTGATCAATTTCTGAATGCCCACCTCTTTTGGGTAGGCGCCGAAGGCAAGGCCCATCAACTGGGTGATGTAGAGGATGGGAAGTTCATAACGGGTTTTATAAATTTCTTCGATCTGCCTCTGACGACCATCGAGGTTTGCCTGGCAAAGGGGACAGCATACGACAATGGCATCGGCTCCCGCCTCTTTGGCTTCGCGCAAAATATCGTTTGATAGTTTGAGGACGATATCCGATCGGGTCAGGGTCATCGAAACGCCGCAGCATTCTGTCTTGTAAGACCAGTCTATCGCTTCCGCCCCAAGTGTCCTGATGATGGAATCCATACTCTGGGGATTTTCCACATTGTCAAACTGAGCCACCTTTGGGGGACGGGTGAGAACACAGCCGTAGTAGCAAACCACTTTCAAACCCTTCAGTTTCTTCCGTATCTTTTCGCGAATCCTCTCGAGACCCATTTCAAGAAAGACCTCAAGAGGATGGTAGACCTTCACCTTTCCCTGATACTTGTAATCAAACACCTCATGAATCTTTTCCCTCAATTCAGGATCATGCTCCAGCTCCACATTGGCGGCCTTGAACCGGGACATGCAGGCCAGGCAGGGCGCAATCAATCTGTCAAAGCCATCGTTTTCAGCATGGGAAAGATTTAAAACGGGCAGGGCTATGGAGAGAAGGTGGGAAGTGGCATGGGCAGAGGATGCCCCGCAGCAGACCCAGTCCCTCACTTCTACCAAATCAATCCCTAATGCCCGGGAAACACATTGAAAAGAGAGATTGAACTCAATCCCTGAGGAACTGAGAGAACATCCTGGAAAATAGGCGTAACGCATGATAAAACTCCTTGTCCAAGGATCGCTTCGCTTGAGGAGCACTTCGTTTGAGGATTGCTTCGCTGAGGCAAAAAGTTTTAGATTTTGTGCCTCTAACCTCAAGTCCCGCCTTGCGGGACGATCCTCTATCCTTTTTCGATTTTTCTAATTCTTGCCATCACCTGCTGAAGTTCTTTCGCCCCGCGGCTCTTATGGGGAAGGAGTTTCAGTTTTCCTCGGCTGAGCATGGGATAAGCCATATCAATATCTTTGAAAGGGGTGAGCATTCTCAGGTTGATGGCCAGGGCAAGGCCAAGTTCATAAATCTTTCCAAATCGTTCAACCAGAGCCATAAAGATTCGGTGGAGCGCCGGTATGAACGGCTGAGGATTGTAGTAATTCATATCCTTAGACATCTCTCTAAAACCATCGATGACCCGGAGGATGTTGATGTCTTGCGGGCAACGGGTATTACAGGTCTCACAGGACAGGCAGATCCATAGAGTCCCTGACCAGGAGATCTCTTCTTCCAGACCCAGTTGAATCGCCCGCATCAATTCATGAGGTTTCATCTTCATCGTATAAGCGGAGGGACAGCCCAGTGTACATTTTTTACATTGATAGCAAAGCATCACATTCTCACCCGTCAGGCTTTGAATCTTGCGGGCGAGTTTAAGATTCTCCTTTGAAAAAACGACACTCATGACCTCTCCTTTCAACTCAACCAGTTGCGGGATTTGATCCTTTTGGGAGGAGGACGGTGAAGGTTGTCCCTCCCCCTTCTTCGCTCTCAACGGAGATGGAACCCAGATGAGCATCCACGATGCTCTTTACAATGGAAAGACCGAGGCCTGTCCCGACAATCTGACGGGTCTCTACTGTCTTTACACGGTAAAATTTATCAAAGATTCTTGAGAGATCTTCTTTTTTGATACCGATACCAGTGTCCGAAACCGAGGCTTTGGCAAACCCTCCCTCTTCAGCCAGAGTCACCCAGACCTTTCCTCCCTCCGGAGTATATTTGATTGAATTGGAGATGAGATTGGTAAAAACCCCCTCCATGCTGGTCCGGTCGGCATGGATGAGCGGATTTTGAGAAGGGGCGGGGAATTGAAGATCGATCTTCTTGTTTTCAGCCTCAACCCTCATCAAGTCCACCACCTTCTGAATGATCTCTTGGAGTGTAAGGGGTTCCTTGTACTGCATCATCCTCCCCGCCTCAATTTTGGAAACGTCAAGCAGATCTTTAATCAGGCCGAGGAGTCCTTTCGTCCTCTCCTTGGCACGGGCGAGGAGCTTTTCCTGTTTTTCTGAGACGTCTCCTGCCATGCGGCTGAGAATGACCGTCAATTGCTGTTCCACCGCAGCGATGGGCGCCCGAAGTTCATGAGCGACCATGGCGATAAATTCCGACTTCATCTTATCAAGTTCCTTCAGATGGCTGATGTCCTGAAGCACGGTGACCGAACCCATGGTTTCTCCAAGATCGCTCCGGACCGGGGCGATGTGGGCGCGCAGAAAAATTTCTTCGGGTTGACCGATGCTGAACTCTTGTGAAACGGAAGAATAGCTCAGGTCCTTTGCCTTTAGACTCTCGTCGATCGTTTTAGACAGTTCTGCGTCCAGATTGCACTGGGAGAGGAAGTTCCCGAGAAGGGAAGTCTCGGAAACCTTGAGCATCCGGCTGGCAGCAGGATTGGTGAGAACGATACATCCGTCCCGGTCACAGACCAGGACCCCATCTCCCATGCAGTTGATGATCGTTTTGACCTTTGACTTTTCTGTCGCAATATCACGGAGAGATTTCTCCCGCTCCCTGCGGAGAAATTCCGCTTCCTTTTGAAGGCTCCTTTTGTCCAGAGCCCTTCTGACGACGATGCGTAGCTGGTCAGGGGTGAAGGGTTTAGGGATAAAGTCGTAGGCTCCTTTCTTCATGGCCTCGACCGCCGATTCGACCGTGGCATAACCGGTGATAACGATGACGAGGAGGTTTGGATTGATCGCCCGGATGTGGTCGAGGACTTCCATTCCGCTCATCCCCGGCATCATCAGGTCCAGGAGGATGACATCGATGTCCTCATATCTACTCTTAATCACATCCAATCCAAGTTGTCCGTTCTCAGCCGTGATGACTCCCCAGCCATCCTTGGAAAGGATGCGGGAAGAGCCGTCTCTCATGATCTGCTCATCATCGATGACAAGAATATTGACCTGGTCCGGCATTGGAACCTCTGGTTAACGCATAGAGCATGGAGCATGGCGCATAGGACAAGGCGTTTTTTTAAATTCTACCCTTTGCTCTATGCTCTCTGCACCTTGCGGCCTATCATTTAGAGAGTAGGGCTTCTATCCGTTTCACCAGGACTTCGGGTTCCACGGGTTTATCGATGTAATCGTCTGCTTCGGTTTCCA
>JASEHH010000258.1 GCA_030017685.1 Thermodesulfobacteriota bacterium
TTGAGGTTTTCTATAACAGCCCCGCCATAAATGCGGGGCTTTCTTACGGGGTAAAGGAAAGGGGTAAGGGAATGACAGCTCAGAAGATCAGGGTCAGCCTTAAATCTTATGACCACAAACTGCTCGATAAGTCAACGGCTGAGATTGTGGATACGGTTCGACGGACCGGAGCCAGCGTGGCAGGTCCCATTCCCCTTCCGACCAGGATCAACCGCTTTACCGTGTTGAGATCCCCCCATGTGGATAAAAAATCGAGGGAACAGTTTGAAATTCGAACCCACAAACGCCTCATCGACATCATCGAGCCCACACAACAGACCGTCGATGCCCTGATGAAACTCGACCTGGCCGCCGGGATCGATGTGGAGATCAAACTATAAGGAATCAAAAGGCCATGAAACGGACGCTCGGAATTATCGGCAGAAAAATAGGGATGACCCAGATCTTTCAGGAGGACGGCTCCGTCGTTCCGGTCACGGTGGTTGAGGCCGGACCTTGCTGTGTCACCCAGAAGAAGACGACTGAGAGAGAGGGATATGAGGCCCTCCAGATGGGTTTCCTTCCAAAAAATGAGAAGAGAGTGAAGAAACCTCTCGCCGGCCATTTCAAAAAAGCGGGCATCGCCCCTGTCACCTACTTAAATGAATTCCGTGTGGAGAGCACAGAAGGGTACGAGTTGGGACAGGAGATCAATGTCGGACTCCTCTTCAAACCCGGTGATGTCGTGGATGTGACCGGTCTGAGCAAAGGAAAAGGTTTTACGGGCGTGATGAAACGGCACGGATTTCATGGTTCGCCGGGTTCTCACGGCACGCATGAATATTTTCGTCACGGGGGATCGGTGGGATCGGCCACCTTTCCTCACCATGTCTTTAAGGGTATGAAGATGCCAGGCCAACATGGGAATAGTCGGGTGACGATCCAGAACATCAAGGTCGTGGAAGTCAGAGAGGATCAGAATCTCATCCTCCTGCGAGGGTCGATTCCCGGCAGTTATCATGGATGGGTTCTCATCCGAAGCGCCACAAAGAAGAAGGAAGCTGCCGAAGCATCTGCGTAAGGAAAGGGATGAGATGAGCACATTAGCCGTCTATGACATAAACCATCAAAAGGTGAGGGAGATCGAACTCAACGGTCAGATTTTCGATGCGAAGATCAACCCCTCCCTCTTCCATGATTCTGTGCGTAGCCACCTCGCCTCCGAGAGAAAGGGGACAGCCGCCACCAAAAACAGAGCGCTTGTCCGGGGAGGAGGAGCAAAACCGCATCGACAGAAAGGCACTGGCAGGGCACGGGCAGGAACCCGACGCTCCCCTCTTTGGAGGGGAGGGGGAACCATTTTCGGCCCTATGCCAAGGGATTACTCCTTCTCTCTTCCCAAAAAGGCGAGGCGGGCCGCCCTCTTGGCCGCACTCAGTTTAAAACGCCAGGAGGAAAAACTGATCCTTCTTGATGGCTTTCCTCTGGAGGGGTTTAAAACCCGGCAGGTCCTTGAAATCCTGAAGAGGTTTCAGGTGGAGAACGCCCTTATCGTGACGGATGCCCAACATGTTTTTCTGGAACGATCAGCCCGCAATATTCCCGGCATCGAAGTCCTCCGCTACGAGAGCCTCAATGTCTACGACATCTTAAATCATGAACACTTGATTTTATTGAGCCCGGCTATCGAAAAAATAGAAGGGGTGTTTGCATCATGAAAGAACCGCAGAGGATTATCCGAAGACCGTTGATCACTGAAAAGAGCACCCTTCAGAAAGATGAGGCTCATCAATATGTCTTCGAGGTCGATCGGAATTCGAATAAGATCGAAATCCAGTCGGCCGTTGAACACCTCTTCAAGGTGAAGGTCAATAATGTCCGGACCATTACTGTTCTGGGCAAAATGAAGCGTCTGGGAAAGAGATATGGAAAGAGGCCTGATTGGAAGAAGGCCATTGTCACCCTGAGAGAAGGGGACCGTATCGACTTCTTCGAAGGAGCCTAATATTAAGAAAATACGAAATCCGA
>JASEHH010000259.1 GCA_030017685.1 Thermodesulfobacteriota bacterium
CCCTCAACCTCTTTCCGGTGGGACAGTTGGATGGAGGACATATCGCCTATGCCCTTTTCGGAAAAAGGAGCCGCGCCATCTTCCTCATCGCCATCGCTGTCATGGGTTTCATCACCATCTTCTACAATCCGGGATGGATTCTCATGCTCATCCTGATGATCCTCTTTGGGTTCCGGCACCCCATGCCGCTCGATGATCAGACGCCCATCGATGGGAAAAGAAAGCTGATCGGCTGGATGATGTTCCTCGTCTTCATCCTCTCCTTCACCCCTTCTCCCTTTCCCCAGTTCGCCGAAGAGATAAAACAAACCCTCGGCTGGTTCTAAATCCTAACCGAAATCAGGAAAGGGCTTGACAAACCATTTCATTTTTGTAAAACTTAATCTAGATGACAAACCGGTAATATGGAGGTAAAACAATGCCTATTGTTACCTTATCGTCAAAAGGGCAGTTGGTCATTCCCAAAGAGATAAGAGAGGCTCTTGGTGTCAAGCCAGGCAAGAAGGTGTTTTTTAAGATGGTGAAAGATCATCTCGTAGAGATTGTCCCACTCCCGGAGGATCCGGTAAGGCATTTTTGCGGCATTTTTAAGGAAGGCTCTTCGCTCACCAAGGCTCTGCTGAAAGAACGAGAGGAGGATAAAAAGCGTGAAGAAAAAAAGTTTAATAGACTCTTACGCACTTCTCGCGTATCTAAAGCAAGAAAGTAATTACCAAAAAGTTGAGGATCTCCTTTCATCAAAGGAAACCCAGCTTTTGATGAACGATATCAATATTGGGGAAACCTTTTATATCCTTGCAAGAGAACGAGGTTTAGACAAGGCGGAGTACTTTATCAACGCCATCCTGCCCAGCTTTCCCATAATCAAGATAGGAAATGCCTTTGCCGAAGTGATACAGGCAGCCAAAATCAAGGCTCAATACCCCATCTCCTATGCTGATTGTTTTGTAGTGGCAACAGCCATCCGAGAAAAGGCTGTCGTTATTACAGGAGACCCTGATTTCAAACATGTGGAAAAGATTGTAGAGATCGACTGGCTCTGATATCTTCCAATGAATTGGGAGACGGGTTCATATGATCGTCTCCCTCTCCCTAATTCGTTAAATAGATCAAACAGACCTTCGGCTGGTTTTAATTCGCAAAACGCAGTGCGTCAAAAATCCTTTGACAATGGTGGTCATTCCTGCGGAAGCAGGAATCCAGGAAAACTGAAACTGGATGCCGCATCAAGTGCGGCATGACATATCAAATTAAAGTAAAGAGGTGTTGGACACACTACACTAAGTGTGCATTATATTTCCTTTGACTTTTTTATGGGGAATTAGTAGGCTCTCATCCAGGGAGATACATACCCACCAGGGGACAATCCAAAGACTAAATAACCTCAACCTTTTGGAGTTGTAGATGGAATGGAGAATCCAAAAGGTACCTGTCCAAAGCCTCAAAGGGATATTTATACTCTTTTGAGGCTTCTCTGTTTCCTGCGATTTTTCCAAAATCACTTAGCAAATATAAGGGGTAAATGAGACTGGAGGACATGACTTCTTTCGCGAAGTTTATCAGAGTTTACCAAAAATCAGATGTCATCTTTGAAGAGAACAGCCTGGGAAATGAGATGTACGTGGTGCACTCAGGAAAGGTGAAGCTTTCTACCAGAGCACCGGGACGGGAAGTAGAACTGGCTACCCTCGGGCCTGGAGAGTTCTTTGGTGAAATGGCTCTGGTAGATTCAGCTCCCAGGACGGCAACGGCCACCTCTCTTGGAGATAACACTCGCCTCATTGCGTTAGACCAGGATAAGTTTCTTTATCTCGTAAGCCAGCAACCGGTCTTCGCACTAACGATCATGCATGCCCTTTGTCAGCGAATAAGAGAACGCTGGGCATTGTATTCGGGAACGTTTGAAAAAAGCTCCTTACCGCATCACTCTCCTATGCCTCCTTCTCCACCCTCCCCCTCGATGGGCATAAGCGCTAACTTAATGCAGAGGTGAGAGAGGATGT
>JASEHH010000260.1 GCA_030017685.1 Thermodesulfobacteriota bacterium
ATCTTAGGATACCCTGTCGAAAACATTGCTTTTTGAATTCTTGAATTGGCTAAACATTTTAGGCAATGGTTTAAATGATCGATTTTCCGAAGGCAAGAGCAAAGATGGTGGAGGAGCAGATCATTGAGAGGGGGATCAAGGATCCTCGTGTGATCGCTGCTATGAAGAAGGTCCCTCGACACCTCTTCGTCGAGGAGGCGCTCCAGAGTCAGGCTTACAATGACCATCCTCTTCCCATCGGAGAGAAACAGACCATTTCTCAACCCTATATGGTTGCTCTGATGACCGAGGCCATGGAGTTAAAGGGTAAAGAGAGGGTTCTGGAGATCGGATCTGGATCGGGTTATCAGACAGCCATACTGGCCGAAATGGCCCAGGAGGTCTTTTCCGTCGAAAGGATTCGTTCGCTGGCGATCAGGGCCAGGAAGTTGCTCTATGACCTTGGATATTTCAATGTAGAGATCAAAATCTTCGATGGAACCTATGGATGGGCAGAGAAGGGCCCCTTCGATGCCATCATCGTCACCGCCGGATCTCCGGATATCTCCCAACCTTTCTATGACCAGCTGTCAATAGGCGGAAGGCTGATCATCCCGGTAGGAAACTCCGATGTTCAGGACCTCTTTCGAATTACCAAGACAGAAGAAGGGATGAAGAAGGAGGACCTTGGCGGCTGTCGATTTGTTAAATTGATTGGGAGATATGGTTGGGAGGGTGAGTGAGGAGTTGTAAAATGGGAAATAGGAAATGGGAAGCAGGAAATAAGAAATAAGAAATGGTAAAGGGGGATGATGAGTCTTAAGATATTTCTGTGGATTTTTTTCCTCTTTCTTTTTTCTGTAATGGTTTTGATCAATGGATGTGCAAGGCATAGAGTTGCAATCGATAAACCCTCCCATCCGCGGGGAAAAGGGATCTATCATGTGGTGGAGAAACATCAGACCCTCTTTCGAATCTGCAAGACCTATGGAGTCGACCTTAAAGAAGTGGCCTCATTGAACGGTATTGCGGATCCGGGTAGGATTCGGACGGGCCAGAGGATCTTCATTCCCGGAGCAAAGAGGGTGTTAAAGGTGGAGGTCTATATTGAAGATGTGGTTGAGGAATCAGGCCATCAGGAGAAGATGGCCTATAAAAAAATGAATTTTATCTGGCCGGTGGAAGGGAGATTAGGAGATGGATTTGATGAGACAGAGGGCAGAAGGCATATGGGAATTGACATCTCCCCTCCTGCTGGGGCGGCCATCAAAGCCTCCGGTTCCGGAAAGGTCATCTATTCGGGCAATACGATTCGGGGATATGGAAATCTCATCATCCTTCGCCACTCCGAAGAGTTTGTGACGATCTATGGACACAACGAGGCCAATCTCGTGGAAGAGGGGGAGTGGGTGGAGAGGGGACAGGTCATCGGAAAGGTCGGCCAGACCGGACGGGCCACAGGCCCTCACCTTCACTTCGAGATCAGAAAAAATAATAGGGCCGTTGATCCACTGCTTTTTTTGAAGTAACTAATTTTGTAACAATTTAGCGGTTTGAAATATACTTTTTAAAATCCCTCCCCACCTCCCTTTGCCTGCTTTCGGCAGGGAAAAGATACCAAAGGGAGGAGAAACATTTCCCCCTTTTGACAAACTGATCGTGTCCCATAAGTCAGCGGCTGGACACAGGGAGACGGGGTATAATTGGTTCAATTGAGGCTCCAACATAACATATTTGTGTGTCATTCCCGTGAAAACGGGAATCCAGGACCAACAGGAAATACCTGGATTCCTGCTTCCGCAGGAATGACAAACTTAAAGAATAATAATGATTTCGACTTGTTAACAACATAGAACTTAGCCCCTTGTGTCCAGCCCCCCCATTTATGGGTAAGGATCAGTTTGACAAAGGGGGATGAAGGGGGATTAGATAACCTTTTTCAAAGAGCTAAAGTGTTACCTAATTTTAGACGTTGTTCGAAAGTTACGTGATACCTCCTAACCAGGTGCAAGAAGCTT
>JASEHH010000261.1 GCA_030017685.1 Thermodesulfobacteriota bacterium
GGGTAGAGTAGAGAACTGGCAATGCCCCTTTAGGCTGGCTTATCTGTTTCCGTCCCTTTCGTCTGACGGTGCCTAAATAGCCGCACCATAGTTGACTTGCCAATCCTCCCTCATCAAACCGTGCGTGCGGTTCTCCCGCACACGGCTTTCCGATGTTCTTCACTACAAAGCATGCGCCCTCTTCCAGACCGCTGTTGTCGGCACTTTGTAAAGCCCGTACCTCTCGTACAACGCCCGGTACTTAAACCTGGCGTATCCCGTCTTCCTGTCTCTGACCTTGTGCCGCTTGCGCAGATGCGTTATTAATCGCTGCTCCACATGGTGCCGTATATGGCCCATTGCTTTGCTGCAATTGCGATAGTGAAAGTAGCCGACCCAGCCGCGCACGGTGGCGTTGACCTCGTTCACTACCCAATCAAGAGGCATAATCGTCCGACTTCTTGCCGTAAGATTGGTAACCCGGTCTTTGATGGTTTGTAAGGATTTCTTTGAAGGTTGGACATGGGGGTAATGATTCCCCGTTTTTCTACCCTTTCCCATCCAGATTGTAAATCCGAGGAAGTCGAACTTTCCCTTGAAGGCATTGACATTCCGAGTCTTTGCCTCATTCATGGTAAGTTCCAGTCTCGCCAGTATCTTACGCAGCATTTCCACCGGTCGCTCGGTTCCACGCCGACACAAAACAAGAATATCATCCGCATAGCGCACTATGTGTGCGCCGAGTTTCTTCTCCAGCTGATGCCGCTCCCATATCCTGTCCAGAAGATGCAGGTAAAGGTTCGACAACAACGGCGAGATCACTCCCCCTTGTGGGGTGCCTTTGCGGTTTTCCTTGCCGCCGCCGATGTACCTTTTCTTTCCATCCTTGTCCTCTTCCATGACCGGGGCTTTGAGCCACATCTTTATGATGCGAAGTATCTCGCCGTCACTGATCCGCTCGGCAACCACAGCCATAAGGTTGGCATGGGGTATGGTGTCAAAGTACTTGCTCAAATCTGCATCAATGATTTCGGTATACCCTCTGTTCATGGCATAGGCTACGTCATCGACTGCCTGGTGAGCTGACTTCTTGAGTCTAAATCCGTATGAGGTCTCACAAAAGTCCGCTTCAAAAATCGGTTCGATGACCAGTTTTACGGCCATCTGAGCTACCCTGTCCCGTATGGTCGGGATACCCAACGGTCGCTTGTCGCCGTTTGTCTTAGGTATCATGACCCGCTTCACGGGTTCGGGCCGGTAGGTCTTACTCTTTAGTGCTTCTCCCAACTCCGCCAGAAAGGCGGCTATCCCTTCTCCCGTCTCGATGGCCTCGAAGGTAACCCCGTCTATCCCGGCGCTCCCTTTGTTGGCTCTGACAAGGCTGTAGGCGTGACCGAGGATGTCCGCCCGGTATACCTTGTCGTACAAGGCGTAGAAACGATAGGCTTTCTCCTGCTTGGCCTTGCGGTAAAGCTTCCTCTGTAGTGTCCTGATGTTTTCCGGGGTTGTTAGCATCTCTGCAATCCCTTATCCCTCCACTCTTCGGTTGCATGAACAAAGTAGGGCCCCTTCCCTCGGGCAGGGTTGTGTTGTCCCTTGCCCTCAAACAGTACTTTGAACCCCTCCGACTCCCAATACAGCCCCTTGTGACTTCGTCTCCTTATACACAAGGGTTGATATCCCTCTCGCATCACTGCATTGGGCCTCCAGCACTGGACTGTTTGTCTTCCACAACATGCCGCCCCTGCTACCCCGGAAGATCCCACGAACCGCTTCCGTTTTCCAAGTCCGCGACTTCGGCCTTCCCCATGTGTCCACTGGGTCGGCATCTTCATTAAAGTTTAACGAGGCTACGTGTAGGTTCACTTGCGTTACGGCCTGCTGCTTTGCCAATTGAAAACTTACGACCCCTTGTTACCAAGACGCCGCTCCCTTGAACTACCGGGGTGCACGGACAATTCCCCGGACGGGACTTGAACCCGTAAGATAAACAGTTGTTACTGCGTACGGACA
>JASEHH010000003.1 GCA_030017685.1 Thermodesulfobacteriota bacterium
AAATAGAAAGAGATGGCCTAAACGTAAAATAAACTGTACCTTTAAAATCTCTGCGCAGGCGGGAATCCAGACGTCGTCCCTACGAAAGCAGGGAACCAGAAACATATAAAACTGGATTCCTGTTTTCACAGGAAACCCTGGATTCCCGTTTTCACGGGAATGACTACTTTTATCGATTGCATCTTTATAAAATTCGCCAAATTCGATGTCATCGAATTATTCGCATAAGTTGTGGATTAAGACGGAGACTCAAACTTCAGAAAACAGATCTCTCCTTTATCGATCACCACTCCGGCTCTGGGAACCTGTTCCACCAGCCTTCCATTCCCGGAAACCTTGATGATCAAACCCCTTCCTTCAATACGACTCAGTGCGCTCCTCATCGATAATCCGGCGAGGTCCGGCATCACAACCCTTTCCGCGCCCCTCCCCACCTTGATCTCCTCGATCACAGGAAAAGTCCTTGCTGCCTCTCTCTTCGCAGGGCTCTCTGATTCGTTCTTGACGATCATCGTTCCCTTCGGGAGGATATTGAGGTAGGGAAGAACCTTCTCCACTACCGCCCTGAATACGGGCGCCGCCACAATCCCTCCATAGGTCGATCCCCGTGGTTCATCGATCACAACTAAGACAACGATCTTCGGTTCATCCGCAGGTCCAAATCCCATAAATCCGCTGGTGAACTTGTCCTCAGAATACCCGCCCAGAATACTGTCCACCTTCTGGGCAGTGCCTGTCTTTCCAGCCACCTCATAGCCCTGGGGAACCGCCTGTTCTCCGGTCCCGCCTTTCTCCGTGGCCGCCTTGAGTAGTCCGATCACCTTTCTGCTCGTCTCCCCCGAGATGACCCTCCTGACAGCCTCCGGTTGAAAGGATTGGATCACCTCTCCTCTCTCGTTCGTGATCCTCTCCACCACCTGAGGCCTCATCAGAACACCTCCGTTCGCAATGGCTGACAGCGCAGTTGCCATCTGAATCCCTGTGACCGCGATCCCCTGTCCGAATGCGATCGTGTTCAGGGTGATCGGAGGCCAGTATCTCGGGTGCTGGACAATTCCCTTTGCTTCTCCGGGAAGGCCGGCCCGCGTCTTCTCTCCGAATCCGAAGTCGCAGAGGTACCGGTAGAACCGTTCCTTCCCTATCTTTTCTGCCGCCTTCGCCGCTCCGATATTGCTCGACACCTTGATCACCTGATGGAAGGTGAGCCATCCGTGCTTCGAGTTGTCCCGAATCGTCCGGTCATATACGGTGTAGAAACCGTTTTCGCAATAGAACGAATCCGTGGGTTGAACGATCTTTTCCTCGAGGACAGCCGCGGCCAGAAAGGCTTTAAACATAGACCCCGGCTCGAAGACGTCGGAGATCGCCCGGTTCCTCCATGACCTCGGCCGGTACTGGATAAATTGATTTGGATTGAAAAAGGGATAGGACGTCAAGGCCAGGATCTTTCCGGTCATCGGATCCATGACGATGACCATTCCTCCATTTGCTCCCCATTTCTGAACCGAATGGCTCAACTCGGTCTCAGCTATATGCTGGATCTGCTTATCGATGGTGAGGATGATATTCCGGTAATGTTCCTCCTTCTTATGAGGACCGCCGGACGTCATGATCGCCCGGCCCTTGGCATCCTTCTCCGTCATCAGGACATTCTGCTTTCCGTTGAGCAGGACATCGTACTGGAGTTCGATTCCCTCCAACCCCTTCGAATCGAGGCCAACAAACCCGATGATATGGGCGGCCAGATGGGAATTGGGATAGAATCGCTTGTTCTCTCTGAGAAAATGGATGCCGGAGAGATGGAGGGCTTGCACCGCCTCGGCCTCTTGCGGAGAAATCTTTCTCTCGATCCATTCAAAGGACTTCCGGCTCTTCAACTTCTCTCTCAATTCCTTCTGGTCGTTCGGGAAGATGGCAGAGAGCTTCTGAACCGTTTTCTCCACCTCAACGACCTTTTTCGACTCCGCATAGACCGAATCAACCTCAACGCTGACGGCCAGCTCATTCTCATTCCGGTCATAGATCGTCCCCCGCTTCGGAACCAGCGGGATCTGGCTCGATTGTTGCCGGGCCGCCAGCTTGTAAAGCTGCTCCTTCTTGAGGACCTGGAGCTGGAACATCCTTCCCACGATGAGGACAAAGGAGAAGAAGATAAAAAATGAGATGAGAATGACCCTGACCTTGAACCAGTTGATGGATTTCTTTTTCATCGGATCACGATCACCTGATCGGGTTTGGGTTTGACCATCTTCAACTCCTCCACGGCGATCTTCTCAATCCGCGAGTAGGATTTGAGCGTGGCCACTTCCAAACGCATTCTCTTGTTCGCCTCGGTGAGCGCCTTCCCTTCTTTCACAGCGTTGGAGATTTCATATCCGAGGTGGATGACCTGAATTCTTGTCCAGACATAGAAGAGAGACCCTCCGATGAAAAGGAGCAGGAGCAGGCTGAAGAAGAGGAGGAGATGGAGATTGATCCCCATGGCTTTTTTCTTCGGGGCCTTTTCGGTCCAGAGAATTCGATCCTCCCCTTTGTTTAACGCCTTCGACATCTCTCTCCTCATAATCTCTCCGCACACCGCAGTTTAGCGCTGTGGGCACGCGGATTCTTCTTTTGTTCTTCTTCAGAGGGCGTTAAAGGTTTCTTCGTCAGGATGCGCATCATTCCTTCTCTCTCCCATTTCCGGAAAGCCTCTTTTACCATTCGGTCTTCGAGGGAGTGAAAAGAGATGATGCACATCCGGCCTTCCTTTCTTAAAACCTTCCATCCCGATTCCAACATCCCTTTCAAATTCTCCAGTTCCTCATTCACCCTGATCCGGAAGGCCTGGAAGGTTCTCGTCGCAGGATCGATCTTTCGCGATTGAAACCTTTTGGGAATGGCGCCATAGACGATCTTTCTCAGGGCCACAGTGGTCTGAATAGGGTTTTTTTCCCGTTCGGAGACAATCGCCCTCGCAATCCTTCTGCCCCATCGCTCCTCTCCATACTCAAAGAGAATTCTCTCCAGTTCTGTAAGGGGAAGACCGTTGGCCAGATTAGCGGCGGTGCAATCCCTGCGCTCATCCATCCTCATATCCAGAGGCCCCTCTCCCCTGAAACTGAACCCCCTCTCTTCTCTCTCTAACTGAATGGAGGAGAGGCCGAGGTCCAACAGGATCCCATCCACGGATTCGATCTTCATCGTCTTCAGGATCTCTGATAGATGGATGAAGTTTTCTCTGAATATTCTTGCCCGGCTGCTATAGGGGTTCAATCTCTTCCCGGCCTCATCGATGGCCTTCTGGTCCCACTCTATTCCGATGACCACTCCATCAGGATCGGTTCTCTTCAGAATCTCCTCTGCATGCCCGCCCCCTCCAAGGGTGCCATCCACATAGGTTTGGCCAGGCTCGCATCTCAATAAATCCATTACTTCCTCAACCATCACTGGAATGTGTTTCAAATTCTCAATTCCCAAATGATATACTCTTTGCTCTTTGCTCTTTGCTCTTTGCTCTTTGCTCTTTGCTCTTTGCTCTTTGCTCCATGCCCTATGCTCTATGCTCTATGCTATATCCCCAGATTGGCCAGAGTGTCCCTGATCTGGTCAAACCCCTCCTCAGCCTGCTGTGCCACCTCCAGCCAGTGTTCTTTGGCAAATATTTCTATGAACCTGCCTTCGCCCACCACGACCACATCCCTTTTAAGATTCGCATAATCCCTTAATGTCGGGGGGATCAGAAGCCTTCCATGTGTATCAATGGTGCAATCGATGGCGCTTGAATAGAAAAATCTCAGGAAGGAACTCGTATCCTTTCTCAAAATCGAGAAGGATCCCACTTTTTGTTCCACCAATTGATTCCATTCTTCGTAAGGGAAGGCCAAGAGGCAATGGTCAAAATTGGTGATGACCAATCGATCATCATATTTTTTGTTGAGGATTTCCCTGAATTTCGAAGGAATGCTAAGTCGGCCTTTTGAATCTAAGGCATGATCATATCTGCCACGAAACACTGTTCCACCCCCTCTTTTTTATAAAACCATACCACCTTATCCCACTTTTTTCCACTTAGCGATTAGAGATACCCTCAAAATTCAAATTTGTCAAGTAAAATTTTATACTTAATTCAATTTTTTTCTCGATTTTTCCAGACTTCACAACATATGCTTTTAGGGGGCCTTTCACCTCCCATATTTAGTGATCATCCTCCCGGTCCATCCCGATATGATGTGGAAAAACACTTTGTGCCCAGTAACCCTTCAGTTAAAGAGATAGAAAAGGGTCGGGAGGTTCTTCTGTAAAAACCTTGAAGCGAAACCTCTATCCGTTGAACTGCGTAGGTTCGCTTCCTAAAATCACCATCCAAACAGCAGGATGGGGCCGGTTCGCATGACCTCTATGATCGCTTTACAAGGTTTGGGAAGGAGAACCTTCCGACCCTATCGGGTCAAATACCGCCCCACAACTGAGGGGTTACTTGTGCCCATCTCATTCCATTTGACATAGCCATTTCTCCTGTCTAAAATTGGAGTGATGGTGACAGACACTTTAAAAAAGAGAGTTGAAAAACTTAGGGAAGAGATCGAATACCATAACTATCGCTACTATATTCTCGATCAACCCGATATCTCCGATGCCCAGTATGACCGGATGATGAGAGAACTGGAAAAACTCGAAGAAGAGTTTCCCGAACTCCGCTCCCTTAACTCGCCCACACAGAGGGTTGGCGCTCCTCCCTTGGAAGCATTTGAAATCGTCCGTCGCACCCTTCCCATGCTCAGCCTCTCCAATGCCTTCGATGAAAACGAAGCAAGGGATTTCGATAAGCGGGTCAAAAAATTTCTGGGCTCCTCTGAAGAGATCACCTATGTGGCTGAACCGAAACTTGACGGGTTGGCAGTGGAACTCGTCTATGAGGGGGGCCACTTAATGGTAGGCTCTACCCGGGGGGATGGCGTCAATGGCGAAAACATCACCCAGAATCTTCGCACGATCAAGACCATTCCCCTTCAACTCGTTCGGAAAGAGATCCCTGTCCCGGAAAGGCTGGAGGTCCGTGGCGAAGTGATCATCCAGATCGGAAAATTTAAAGCATTGAATCGAAAGCGCGAGGAGATGGGAGAGCTCCCCTTTGCTAATCCGAGAAATGCGGCGGCTGGATCGGTTCGGCAGCTCGATCCAAAGGTCACCCGCGAGCGTCCCCTTGAGATCTACTGCTACGGCGTTGGCGAAGTGAGAGGCAGAAATTTCAAAACCCACTGTGATATCCTCCAGACCTTGCCAAAATGGGGGTTGAGAACCAATCCCCATTTTCGAAGATGCCGCAATATCGATGAGGTCCTCGAATACTATCACGAGATGAATGAGAAGCGGGAAAATCTCCCCTATGAGATTGACGGAATTGTGATCAAGGTCGATCGCATCGACCTTCAAATAAGGTTGGGCGAGATCTCCCGCAGCCCCAGATGGGCTCTGGCATTCAAATTTGCGCCCAAACAGGAGACGACAAAGATCCTGAATATCATTGTCCAGGTGGGTAGAACCGGAGCTCTCACGCCGGTGGCTGTGATGGAGCCGGTGAGAGTGGGAGGAGTAGAGGTCAACCGGGCCACGCTCCACAACCAGGATGAGATCGACAGGCTCGATGTGAGAGTGGGCGATACGGTCACCATTCAGAGGGCTGGTGATGTCATTCCAGAAGTCGTCCAGGTGATCACCTCAAAACGGACGGGGAGAGAAAAGAAGTTCAGGATCCCCTCAAAATGCCCGGTCTGTGGAGCCGAGGTGATTAAAGAGGAAGTAATCTGTCGCTGTATCGGTCTGGACTGCCCCGCCCAATTGAAAGGCCGGATCAAACACTTTGCCTCCAAAAGGGCAATGGATATTGATGGCCTGGGTATAAAACTGATTGATCAATTGGTGGACAAAGGGTTGATCAAGGATGTAGCCGATATTTACTATATCAAAAAAGAGGAATTGATCCAATTGGAGCGGATGGCAGACAAATCAGCGCAGAACATCATTGACGCCATTGAAAAGAGCAAGACGAAACCTCTGGGGAAATTTCTCTTCGCCCTCGGAATTTTTCATGTCGGTGAAACCACCGCAGAAGATCTGGCTCGCCATTTTCGACGGCTGGACGATTTCTTTCACCTTTCGGAAGAAGACCTGATGAAGGTTGAAGGAATAGGGCCAGAGGTAAGCGCCAGCGTGGTCCAATTCTTCAGGGATAAAAAAAATAGGGAATCGATTGAGCGATTGAAAAGGGCCGGCATAAAACTGATTGAACCGAAGGTAAAGGAGAAAGGAAAACTGGCGGGCAAGAACTTCGTCTTAACAGGAACTCTCAAGACCTTTGGAAGGGATGAAGCGCGAAGATTAGTGGAATCTTTAGGCGGAGTAACCGCCTCCAGCGTCTCAAAGAAGGTCGATTTTGTGGTTGTGGGCGAAGGCCCCGGCTCCAAAGCCGACAAAGCCAGAGAATTAGGAATCAAGATACTCACCGAAGAAGAATTTATAAAGATGATCGGTTAGATCGAAGTGTCCTGTCCCCAGACATTATTTAAAAGTGCTCTTTAATACTTTCTCTCTGAAGCTTTTCACTTCCAAAAAGTTAAAAAACGGTATATATTACAAGCCGTAATTGATAATTCATAATCCCGTCCATGATGGCCAAATAATTTTGTTTATTAATTATGAGGATGCAATATAATGTTGTCCAAAGCAATATTTTCTTGCAAAGAGGGGTTATCACGAGGCCATTTTACAATGAAAGAGGGTCTTTAAAGGCGCTAAAAGGTTTGGTCATTAGGGAGAATATAGCCTCAACATAAAATATAATGTTGGGCATTTAACTTTGAATCAGACCATTAGGTAATACGGTTATTCAACTGCAACAGAGGGTTTAAGAATGGCAATGGGGACGTCCTTCAATATTTCAATTGCGTTCAGATGATAGCCGAAGAGAAGCATCTTGATTGACCAAAGAGCTATTGAACAATTTCAGGACATCCAAAATTCTGATTGGACACCTCATTTGCGTCATCCTGTGGCTTTTTATGTAATACACGATGACACTTTAAGCCTTTTTCATGAAAGGAAAAAGCGATGAAACGATCATCAACAAGCCCGGAAGGCTATAGAGTAATTGGGATCCGCTACGCACTTAAAAAACTCAAGAACCGTGGTCATGTTGAACAAGACACCCTATATCCTGATGATGCTGCTGATGATATCGACCATCGGATAACAAAAGCAGCAATGCGATGGTACAAGATAGGTGCTGTTCGTGGGGCTATGGTCGCACTGGAAGAAGTTCGTAAGGGGACTATTCAAGCCAACGCCAGGCAACTCAGAACGCAGGTCTCTACAGTGCAGTGGCCTAAAAAACGGCTCAATGTACGAATTGGAAAACGAAAAGTTGCTGTTAACCTCAAAGGGTTCAAGCTTCGAGTAATCGACGATCTAGGGTTTGAAAGGTAAGATTACGGTCGTGGGCAACAAGAAGGGAGAACTTATGGAGAAAACATTTAATTGTCCTGAATGTGGATCAGACAGTACCCAAAAAGCAAAAGTCTTATATGAGTCAGGGACTTCAACAAGCACAAGCACGATGGCGGGCATCGGTGTTGGAACAGGAGGTAAGTTCGGCGTTGGTGTTGGAGCCGGGAGCGGAAGTTCTCAATCCGAACTTGCAAAAAGATTATCTCCTCCAGCTAAACCCGGTTCAATTGCACCCGGAGTGATTTGGATAATTGGTGGCATAATTATATTCGGTATGGCTATCCAATTTTTTCCGGCTAGAGCGGTTGGGGCAGGAGTATTTTTTATCCTTGTGGCCCTTGGATTTGGAATGCTGGGTTATAGAGGAATAAAAAAAGAGAATGACAAAAGAGCCAGTTATAAAGATGAATATGCTAAATGGGAACGGCTATGGTATTGCGTCCGGTGCGGGCACACTTTTTACATTCAGTGAGATTGAGTTATTTTCGTAAAGAGCGGATAGCGGAAGCAGTGGTAAGAAGCAGTAGGGTCAAAGATAGATAATACGCCTTACAGAAATAATGCCGAAGTGGCTGCCTATCAAATCAATCCAGCCGATCGCTTACAGTGCCGGCTGATTTTAGCCGTTAAGTGCAAATGAAATAAGAGGGAATAATGAAAACACCAAATATTAGAACAAAGCAAAAAATTGTAAAAGCCCTAAAGGATTATGCTCGGACAATGGAAGAATGGGTGCATCCTATAGACAAGATAAAGAAATTTCGTCCTTCTGCTGCAAATAGTTTTCTACTAGGAGTGATGTTTGATCGAAATATTGATGCTGATAAGGCTTGGGAAGCAGGAAAATGGATAAACGATTCATTGGGTGAACCAGACGATCCTTCAGCACTATGGAAAGCACTGGTTAAAATGGATAGAAAACGATTGCTTGGTTTCCTTCGATACGGATACGGAGGTAAATCATTTCATAGGTATTACAGAACTTTTGCAGATCAACTTCCAAGAGCGGCAGAACACATTCTGAAGAAATACAATGGCGACGTTAGACAGATCTGGAACTCAAGACGCGATGTCTCAGGCGTAAGGGAAGCCTTAGAAGCTATCCCAGGGATTGGCCAAGCACTGTCAAGAATGGCTGTACTAATATTGGCCAGAAATTATGGGTTACTGGGTGGCAGGGCAGCACTGCCCCAATTGGATATAAAGACAGATACTCTATTGATGCGTGTATTTAGAAGATCGGGACTTATTCCACCACGAGGCACTGACCAAGATGCTATTGAAACCGCCCAAAAACTTGCTCCAAGATTTCCTGCAGTCCTCGATGGCCCGGCTTGGGAAATTGGTCGAGAATGGTGTTATCCGAGGAATCCTGAGTGTAAAGATTGCCCGCTAACGAAAGTTTGTCAAAAGATACTATAAATGAGCACTTAACAATCAAATCCAGCAGACGGCTGATAGTCACTGCTGATTTAGGTCGTGTGTGCTGGGCATGGTATAGAACTTGTGAGGTGAAAATCCTCACATCAGGTGTTAACGGAGCCGAAGGCAAGGAAAAGGGCAAGGGCGTCGTCGTGAGACGGGGTCTGGAGGAAGCCCAATCCAAAAAGCGCGGGGCGACGAACAGAAACCGGATAAGAGGTGTGGGAGGAGAGGGGTCGTGAGACCTCTCCCTATCCCGATTACAAAGGAACACATACATCCATATAGGAAAGCACACGACATGAATGGTTCATTTAATGGGGGGCTTGGGCTGGAAAATTAGGTTTTTGGCCCTTCTCTTCGCTATTGTGACGTTCCTATTTTTCGGTAGTGTCTTCCGGCCATGCGGATAGGCAGGTGACAACATTGTCTTGCTTTTCAGTAGCTTGCAAGTGACTCCAAAGCGGGGTATAAGGTGGTACCAACAAAATGAACACGCCAGTCAAATTACGATCTAATGGTCCCGGGCAAAACGGTCACGAGCGCGGCAAACGGTTGGAAGCGGGGCGCCAGTTCAACAACCGGCGGCTGATCGGGCGTGCGAGCGACCGCCGTAGCAAAATGATTGCTTTTGGTTATTACGGTGGGAAGTTTTCCCACCTGGATTTCCTCCTGCCGTTACTGCCGACTACCTTTACTCATTTCTGCGAACCTTTCGGCGGCTCCGCGGCCGTCCTGATCAACCGCCCGCCCGCGCCTGTTGAAACTTATAACGATTTAGATTCTGAAGTGGTGAATTTCTTCCACTGTTTGCGCGATCACGGCGACGAGCTTATCCGACTCATCGGTTTGACTCCCTTCTCTCGCCAAGAGCTCGTGAAAGCGTGCTGCCCAGAGCCAGATCTCTCGGCGATTGAGCGTGCTCGCCGCTTTTTCGTTCGCGCACGCCAGACACGAACTGGATTGGCACAAACGAGCTCGGAGGGCCGTTGGGCTCATTGTGTCTTGACTTCGCGTGCCTGTATGGCCGGGGCTGTCTCACGTTGGTTAGGCAGCGTAGAAGGTCTACCCCAAATAGTCCAGCGGCTACAGCGCGTTCAGATCGAGAACGCCCCCGCAATCGAAGTAATTCGTCGTTATGATTCCCAATCAACGCTCTTCTACTGCGACCCGCCGTATCCTCACGAGGCCCGTGGTGACAGTAAGGCCTATAGCTACGAAATGACGGATGGTGAACATGAGGAGCTTGCTGAAGTCCTTCGATCCGTGCAAGGCGCTGTAGCGGTATCGGGTTATCGCTGCTCCTTGATGGATCGTCTCTATCGTGACTGGATCAGGGTAGATGCCAATACTCGTCTCTGCAATTCCTCGAAGGGTAAGCGCACAGAATCGGTCTGGGTAAACTATGATCCGGAATCTTACTCGCAGACCACCACCTATAATATTCTGCCCGACAAGAACCTCTATCTTTTTGAGCGACCTGCTCGGTACGACACCCGAAAACATGGCAAGAAAAGACAGTGATACAAAATCCCTTGACTTGAAACTGGCTGCGGAGTTGCTTGAGACACACTGGCAAACCGTCGTGGCCGAAGCCGGCGCAAAGTCCGACATTAAATACCTTGCTAATGTCACTTTGCGCAAGGCAATTGAGGCTTCGATCAACCACAAACAGGTGACCTTTCGCTTTTGCCTACCAGTCCAGCTCTTGGGAAAGTTAACCAACCCAATGTTGGATAGTCTGCGTCTTCAGAAGAGGAAGGGGGATTCAAGCGACGTCACTGGATGGGACGCACGGAGCCTGGCAAGCAAAGTTGTCGCGCCTTTCAACCAACGGCAGGAGAACATCCTCGGCACTTCCGGCGACCCTTACGTCGGCAACCCCATGCGAATCCCTCGTATGGTGCGTGATGACCAGAGCAAGAAAGACGTGACTGGATGGAACACTCTTGCGGACGTCTTGGAACAAGTAGAGTCACGGGGTAATCCCGATTTCACCAAAGCGGTGTTTCGGCAGGTCTTGCTGGAAATGTTTCGTCGCCAGAAATCCCTTCGCTTTATTTACCCTCTGCCGCCACGTATCAGCCTGGAAGGCGCTCTTTCGCTCGCTCAACGGTTTCTGGAAGAAAAATCCGGAGGCGATCGAAGTTTGGCCCTTTGTGGCGCACTCTTTGACGCCATAGGAATTCACTTTGGCCTTTATGCGAAGGTTGATCGCGCTCGAATCAATGCGAGCGACGAGGCCACGGGGCAGGCCGCCGACTTGGAATGTGTCAATGCCGAAGGTAAAGTCGTATTGGCTGTTGAGGTAAAAGATCGCATACTGACGCTGACCGACGTTGAGGGAACGCTTCGTAAGGGCCGGCAACGTAAGATCAAGGATATTTTCTTTGCAACCCCCGGAGTGAAGGGCGATGAGAAGTCCACCCTTGATGAACGCATTTTGCGTGCTTTCGCGAGTGGTCAGAATCTCTATATCTTCGACTTTTTCGATTTTGCCCGAAGTGTTCTGGCGCTCGGAGGAGAATCCATTCGCATCACATTTCTTCAAAAAGTAGGTGAGCATCTTGATCTTTGGAACACTCAACCGTCCCACCGCCAAGCTTGGAAGGGATTTCTGGAGAGCGTGTAGATAAGGAGAACTCGGAAGGGTGCTTGAACCCTCAGTGGTTTCTTGGATACCTGGTTGATTTTGATCCTGCAACAGCCCGCAGGATTCTCACAAGATTGAGATGACGAATTAACCAGAGAAAAGAAGAAAAGGGGCCCCTTATCCTCCTTGCATTGTTATCCAACAGTATCATCCGAAACTTACCTCCCGGCCAAAATTGACAGTTTAACTACGGAGGTGGTGGACGCCATCCACCACATGATAGGTGAGGAGGGTCGTCAGTTCGATCAACTTCCGTTCCTCATCTTCAGGATGGTATCCCAGTGATTCATTTCTACAGATCGCCTCCCATCGGCGAAGGCTTTTTCGAACCGTGTGCTGATTCGAACTTAAAATCCACTGGCTGACCTGTTCCGTAAGAACCCTTGCGTATTTTCGGATCAACCTCCAGGCCGGAAGTAATCTTCTCCGGCCATTATTCGGTTTGATGAAGAGTTCGTTCATATCGTTTAGATATTCCTGAAGTTCCTGATCCAGCATCTCTCCATCCAGCCCCCACCATTCTGAGACGGTATCTTCGATCTCTGTATATTCTCCTTCCCTCTTCCGCTTCAGATTGAGCGGTTCTTCTCCCGTTATCTCCTCCATCAAACGATCGACATAGGTCAATTTCTCCAGGGCATTGGGCCAGTTCCGGTACTTCCTCTCCCAGTGGGACCTCGGGTCGAGCCAGATGGCAAAGGTTTCTGCCCAGTCCTCATCCGGATGCTTCTGTGCGTAGTGGGGATCGCCCAGGTAGTGGAGGTGACGGACATAACTCTTCGACCAGGGATTCACCTTGTAGAGGTATCCATCCCTGTATTTCTTATTAAAATCTCCGAATATCTCTTTCCAATCCTTTCGTTGCCAGAGGCGATAGGCATAGTTGACCACATGGCCGGTCTCATGGCGAAGGGTTTTGACGATCCCTTCGCTCGTCGGGACATCCCCTTCAAGCTCCTTCAATTCAGGCATGGCATAATAGAATGGAATGCTGATTGAAATTTTTTTATTCACACAGCCCCACTCATTTCCGAAATAGAAATCGGGCCAGATAAGAATTCGATGAACCTTGAGTTCCTTCTTCAGCCTCTTAAAACAATGGCCCAGACTCTCATCCGCATCGAGGTCTAGATCGCAGATTCTGGTTGTCAAAAATTTCTGATAACTGATCTCGTCCATATCTTAAGGCCTCCGATAGGGCCTATCCTATTGGGTAAAATTTTTTCAATGTTGGGGGAATAAAGGAGGGAGACAATTTAAATATAATATCTCTCGCCCAGAAGGTCAAAAAAATCTTTTCACAAGTAAATCATAAACAATATCAATAACTTATATATTGTATGGCTTGCCATATAGAAACGCAATTTTCCAAATACATAAATAAAACGGGCGAAGTATTACTTCGCCCGCAGTCTTAATCTAAACCTTAACCTGGTTTCCTTTACCCCGTTAAAAAACCACAGCATTTATGTTGGTGATGGTAGAAATAGAAAGCATCAGCTCCTTATCGAGGGCGAGGTGAAAGCCCTGCCCTTTTTAACGGGATTTACTTCCCTTCTTTTGCCTTCAATTCCTTAAACTTCTCCTGGATGGCTTTCACTTTATCTGGATGAGTGAGTAAGTCATAGGCCGTGAGGGCAATCACCTTTGCTGCGACGACCGTGGCTTTCCAGCCCTCCTCCGAGCCTGCGGCATCCCGGAAGGCATCAGAGTGAAGAGGGGTCCCTTCCGCAGCAATCTTAAACCAGAGATTGACTGTAGGATATGCATGTCCCACGCTCCCGAGATCGGATGAAGCAAATTCAGTAAAATCCTTAATCTCATTATCAGGGACACCAACTGCTCTGATCTGTTCGAGCACCATCTTTATATAGGCGGGAACAACGATCGGGGCTTTAAGGGAGGTCCGGGGTTCTTTAAACTCAAGTTTTGCTCCTGTGGCCAGCTCACCTGCTTTAGCGCAGTTCACTACCTTATGATACGTTTCTTCCATCGTGGCTGTGTCGAGCGCTCGGACCGAAAATTCTGTTTCGGCCAATTCAGGAACAACATTGACCAAGTCTCCTCCTTTTTTGATGATGCCATGGATCCGGACATCCTGACGGACATGTTCCCGAAGCATATCGGTTCCATTAAATGTTAGGATCACGGCATCGAGGGCGCTGATTCCCTTATGGGGTGCGAAAGCTGCATGGGAAGCCTTTCCTTTGAAAACAAAGGTGGCCCTTTTCATGGCAAGGAGTCTCTGATCCACGCTCCAACGGTCCCCCGGATGTGTGATCAAGACAATATCCGACCCATCAAAATGCCCTCCTTCAAGAAGGCCGATCTTTCCGCCGCCGAGAGAGCCTCTCTCCTCGTCAGGTGTTCCGATGACGAGAATGCGGCCTGGTGTCTCTTTCATCACCTGAGCAAGACCGGCGGCTGCCAGAAGACCGGAGGTGGCAATCAGATTATGACCACAGGCATGGCCGTTTTTGAGTGCATCGTATTCAAGCATGATGGTAATGGTGGGGCCCGGTCCCTTTCCCTGCAGTTCCGCCCGGAATGCGGTCTTTGCAATCCCATCCTTGACCAGGTCTGCCGGGACCTTAAGGTCACCTGTAACTTTAAACCCTAACTTCCTTAACTCTTCCATAAGGAGTGCGGAGCTTTTAAACTCCTGCTGGCCAAGCTCCTTAAAGTCGAATATCTTCTGTGAGACGACTTTGCAATTGCTGCTGTTGGCATCAATCGCGGAAAGAATCTTCTGCGGCTCTGCCCATGCAGTGGTAACCAATAAAACTACAAAAAATATTAGAACAACTAAAAGACCCAATTTCCTTAACATTAATCTTGCCTTTTCCATTCTGCTCCCCCCTTCTTCATGATTTGTTTTGACTTCTTCCTTTATAAACGAACTTAATAAACCATAATTTAAATCTTTTTTCAATACTTACATTTTTTCACTCTTGATGGTCTCGTAAAAAGTCTGAAGAGGAGATTTTTGTCATTCCTGCGCAAGCAGGAATCCAGTATTTTCATATAGTTAGAATTCTCTGGATTCCCGTTTCCACGGGAATGACGACTTTTTACGATTCCATCACTCTTGACTTCTTAAAAATCTATTTGTACAATTTGGACAAATTGTATTAACTGGAGGAGTGAGCGATGAAAAATGTTGTCTCGATCAGCAATGCGAGGAAGGAACTTCCAAAGATGATGAAAGAGTTACAGAAAAATCCTGAGACTGTTTATGTGATTAAAGTACGGGATGAGACAATTGCCGAAATCCGCTCAGCTAAAAAACAGGTTGAGCCAGGTGAAGCTGTCCGCAAACTGATTCATCTCAGACAAAAAGTGTACCCCCTCATAAAAGGGAAAACCGAAGAACCAATCTCCCGGAAGGTAAAAAATTATCTCTACGGGAAGGAAAATGGATGATAGAATTTCCGGACCATAGGGCCTTCTGTGATACCTCCTTTTTCTTTGCCTCCCTCTATCCAAAGGATGTCAATTATGAAAGGGCAGGGCAAATTTTAAATGAGGCATTAACTCAAGAAGTCTCTCTTTGGACGACATGGGATATTATTAGCGAAACGGCCACCCTTCTTCTCTATCGCTTTAATTATAGAGCAGCCATCAGGTTCCTGGATGAGATGAAGCCTGTTCTCAACATTGTCTATTACGATGATTCAGTTCGTGAGGAAGCGGAGCGGATTTTCCGCCTTTTCAGTAAAGACAAAAGACTTTCCTTCTGCGATGCCATCTCTTATGTGGTTGCCAAGGTCCTTCTGGGTGACATTGCCTGCCTCAGTTTCGACGAAGATTTTTCTAACCTCGGCCTCACTGTCATTAGATAATTTTTCTTTTTAGGCTCGTCGTGGAAGTGAATGGGTAAAAACCCCATGAAGATATTGCTATCATCCTTATTATTCCCCTTTCCAAAAGGGCAAGCACTTACATCCCCCCCTTTGGTAATCCTTTTCCTGTCATAGACAGGCAAAGGGGAGTAAGGGGGGATTTTAAGAACAGATGCTTTCTTATGATAAACAGTTGAAAACATTATCGCAGCATCTCAGAAAAAATATGACAGATGCTGAAAACATGTTGTGGTTAAAATTGAGACGAAAGCAATTGAAGGGGTATCCGTTTTACCGCCAAAAGATTATCGGGAAGTATATCGTTGATTTTTACTGTCCGAAGGCCAATCTTGTGATAGAGCTTGACGGCGGACAACACTATTCTGAGACTGGCAAGGCAAAGGACGGGACAAGGGACGAGGTTCTTACGGAAATGGGAATAAAGGTGCTCAGGTTTTCTGATAGGGATGTCTTTGAGAATATTGGTGGAGTGATGGAAGGGATATGGAGTTGTTTATGATTTATAAAATCTCCCCCTGCCTGTCCGGCAGGCAGGCTTACCCCTCTTTGCCAAAGAGGGGTAAAGAAAGAGAGAACTTTGCTAAAGAGGGGGGTGAGAAAAGGCAGAAATGACCCACTCGATTACGCGAAGAGCCTCTTTTAAAAAGCGCTAAATCAACTGGACGGGGAAGCTCTGGCCGCCGATTAAGTATTTGCTCTACGCGCTATGCCCTCTGCCAAAAAAATCGTTGACTTCTCAATACAGGCTTAATAAACTCAACACATCCTAAGTTTACCCCGTTAGAAAGGACGGGGCTTTATACCCCGCCCTTTCTGGAAGGTATTAAAAATTCTGATTCACAACTTCATCCCCGCCTTAAAAAGCGGGGCTTTCTAACGGGGTAAACATAAGGACTCAGAAATTATTCGTTTGCAGTTTAGGTTTTCTTGGCGTATATATAAAAATAAAGAGAGTGTATTTTATGGAACAAAAAGCTTTTGAAATCCCATCGGACAGAATTGCCGACTACTGCAAGCGCTGGAAAATTATGGATTTTGCTATTTTCGGTTCAGCGCTCAGAGATGACTTTAGTCCTGAAAGCGATATCGATGTATTGGTCACGTTTGATAGAGACGCCCATTGGACCCTGTTCGATATGGTTGATATGCAGGAGGAATTGAAGGGGATATTAGGACGTGATGTTGATCTTGTAAGTCGGCGTGGTATTGAATCGAGCCAAAACTATTTACGTCGGAAAGCAATATTATCTTCGGCAAAGGTCATTCATGTCACGCGATAGTGTATATTTGTTAGATATTCTTAAGGCGGCTAAACTGGCCTTAAATTATTTAAAAGGTAAAACAAAGGAAGAATTTTTCCAAGATATCCAATGCCAGGATGCTGTTATCCGGCGTTTGGAAATTATTGGCGAAGCAGCAGGAAGAATTTCTACAGACACAACTGATAAGTTCCCAGATTTACCGTGGAAGAAGATGGTTAGTATGCGTAATATAATGATCCATGAATATGAAGGTATTGATTTAGCCATTGTCTGGGATACAATCCAAAACGATTTACCCCCTCTGATTGCTTTAATTGAGCCCTTCATTCCTCCAGAAGAAGTTTAAACAACCTTAAATTGACATTTTAAAGTCTAAATCAACTGGACGGGGAAGCTCTGGCCGCCGATGATGACGATGTTGTATATTTTTCTTGGGTTGACAATCTTTCATCAATCTTTTTAATATGATTTTATGAAGGCATTGCTTATCATTCTCATCCTCCTTCCTGTCCCGCCTGCTTTCAGTGAATCGATTAAAGAATCTCCCCATCAGGTTTGGAAAGTGGAAGAACGGCGATGGACGGCAGAGGAGGAATCGAATTTCGCCAGATGGGTTGAAGAAAATATCGCAGAAGATTTCTTCATCCGCCATAAGATTCCGGCCGACTGTGCGGATGTCTCTTATGCCATCCGATGGATCTATGCGCGGATCGCCGGGCTTCCTGCAGGAGCTACGACCAAAAACGACAAATTTATCGGCCATTGGTCCACGGATTGGGAACACCTCCCTACTCACCCCGATTGGCATAAGGACCTCCGTTTCCGTAAAGCCCTTCTTCATATGCTCTCGGAGACAACGACCCGGACCCTTCCACTCGACACCTACCCCATTCGAATCGCCCCGGACTCCGTCGCTCCGGGCACACCATTTTTCGTGACCGAGTCCCATTCCGGAGTAATAGGCCGTGTCATCTCAGATGGCAGCAGTGGTCATCCCCTTCAGACATGGGAAGCCACATCGCCTGCGAAGGTTCAAAAATTGAGCGGAAGGGACTTTCTGACCCCGAGGCCGGAGTCCACAGTCTATTCCGGTCTGGTGAAGTTTCGCTGGCCAATCTTTAGAAATGGAAGATGGGAATACCTTCCTGCGGCGGAACATCCCTTTTATTCGCTGGAGCAATACTCTTCGGATTTCTATGAAGGCTATGCCGATTTTGTTGAGGCTGTGGCAAGAAGAATTGATCCAACGGATTATGACCCCTGGGAAAAAATGGAAAAGGTGTTGAATACCACAACCCGTTACCTGATGGATAGGGTCCCTGTCGTCCAGACAGGATACCAGAGATGTCACAGGGGCGGTTGCAGGGAGGGATCCGCTTTATGGGAGGTCCACAGCACACCAGGTCGGGATGGCAGGATCGTCCTCTTGATGGATCACCTCCGCCATATCATTGAATCGAATCATCTCGACAGGGAGAGGGTTACAGAGAGGATGGAGGCCATTGAAATTCCCATTCAGAAAGAAAAAACCGTTACCTTCCTCCATGTTTTTCAGAACCACCTCTGGCTCTCCCCTCATCCGGGAGACTCCATCGAGGCCCGGTGGGGGCTTAGAAAATGCGAGATGATCCGCTCTCAGGTTCGAACCACCCAGAATGCCATCTCCTTTATTGAGAGGACTTACCGGAAGAGAGATCCGAAATATGCGGATTTCGCCACCAGCCAGCAGCAGGAGATTCTGAGAAGACTCGATGAGGAATGGGTTAGGTCAGAATGCACGGAACCAAAGCCCCCTATTCCCAAGGGGAAGATGGGGAGATAGAGTGATGGGGTGGTAGAGAAGAAATAATGAGGAGATCGGGTGATGGGGAAATGGGGAGCAATATAGCAGATGGCAGATTTCAGATATCAGATTTTTTTGATTTTTGAAACTCCGAACTGTAAACTCCGAACTCCGAACTTTAATTTTTTTACAGAAAATATTTGGCGATGTCGATGTGATATTTGTTGGGATCCAATACCTTCACAATGCTCCGTTTAAAACCGTTTCCTCCATTCCTTTCGGTGAGGTCGGCCAGTTCCTTCATTCCTTTCCCCCGCTTATCCCTCTCCACAAGGATCACCTGGGGACGCTCCATCCATTGAGGATCTGGATTGGGCCTGAATACAATTCCCATCTCATGGGTATCGAGGAGAACTAGGGAACCGATAGGATAAACGCCCACCAGGCCGATAAACATTTTGAGGAGGATCGAGTCAAAATGGACATCCCGATCTTTTAGCATGACCGCCAGGGCCTGTTCCGGTGTGAAGGGAACTTTCTTATAGATTCTCGGAGTGGTCATCGCATCGTAGGCATCTGCAATCTGAATGACCCTGCCGAAGAGGCTCACCCTCTTTTTGCGAAAGAGCTTGGGATATCCTGAAAGGTCGTTCTTCAGATGGTGATCGAAAATGCCGACCACCATCTTCGCATTGACCTCGCCCAACTGCTTCAGGTTGAGGACGATCTCCACCCCTGTAAGGGGATGCTTTTTCATCTGACCCCACTCTTCATCGCTGAGGGCGCCGGGTTTATTCAGAACCTCAAGCGGGATTTTGGATTTTCCGATATCATGAAGCATGGCTGTAATGCCCAATTCGCTCAGGACGCCTCTGGAGAACCCCAATCGCCTCCCCATCGCCAGAGAATAGATCGACACATTGACGGAATGGTTAAAGGTGTACTCATCATAATTCTTAATCGCCGTCATTCCTAACAGGATGGATTCATCTTCCATGACGAGGTGAACAGCCTTCCGGACGAGCCGCTTCAACTTTCTCACATCGGCATGCTGTTTTCCTTTAATGTTGGTCATTACTTCCTTGAACGTCCCGATGGTTTCGAAAAATACCTTTTTGGCCACCTCTCGGGAATCCTCCTTTTCCAGGATGTAAGCTCCTTCTTCCCTTTCAGAGACTTCCAGCGGGCCCACCTCGATCGAGGAGATATGCCGCTCTCTTAACTTTTCATTAAAGAGAGTGGCATTTTCTTCTCGCCCCTCTTCCAGGCCCATCAGGATATAGATGAACTCCCTCAATGTTTCCTCATCCAGGACCTCTTTGTAGAGGACGTCTCCGATGAACCGTTTCTTCCACTGGATCACAAGGTACTTAAAGCTGTTAAAACCCTCCACGGAATAGCGAAGTCTCTGCTCATTGAGGAAGATGTCGTCCCCTACGATTTTGAGGCAAAGATTTCCATCCTTCTGGATAAAGGTGTTGATCGCAAGAAGAGACTCCTGAATAAATTGATTCAGGGCCACATTCTTCGAATCGTATATCTGGGAAATCCTCATCAACACATGGAATTTGGTAATGAGGTTGCTCCCCAGCTTTGACAGCTCGGAGTCCATCGCCTCTGACGATCTATGGGCTTCTTTCTGGGGCTGAATTTCTGATTCCATTGTCTCCGCCTCTTCCTCTTTTGGAGCCCCACAGGTAAAGGCTCTGTGTTTTATCAACGTCCCGGTGGGGCGACATCCCCCGTCTGGAGTCGGGGGGTTAATGGATTGAGCGTGCGATATGTTTCAATCTTTCCTTCGTCCTCGAAGAATCCGATCCTTCATCCATTCCTAACATCTTCAGGGCATTATGAGCACAGAGCCGCATCTCATCCCACTTTCCCCTCTGGAACCACCTCTTCTTCTCGGCGATCTTCTTCAAAACCGGGATCGCCTCCTGTGATCCTGTCTCACCCAGGGCTTTAAAGAAAGAGGCCTTCTCCTCATAATCCCTTTTGAAAAAATCTTTGGAGAGGATGATCCCGGTGAGCGGTTTGACTGCCTCCTCTTTGGCGACCTTTGCCAAAATGAGCGAGGCTTTCGCCCTCATCTCCGGCAGGGGATCTTTCAAAAATTTCTGGATGAGATCCTTGCCCTGTGCATCGAATTTCTTGAGCACATGGAGGGTCTCCTCCCTCACCTTCGGATCCTGATGGACGACAAGGTTCCCCAGGTATTTCACGGTCGAGGGATGCCCGATCTTGCCCAGGACATAGAGGATGTAGCAGACCAGGAACGGGTTTGGGTCGGATAAAAATTTAATGAGAGGTTTGATTTCCTCTCGAGAGAGTTCGGCCAGAACATCACAGACGGCTTTTCTCCACTTCCCGGATTCCACCTTTCCCAATAAGAGGCAGAGGGGTTCGACCCCCTTTTTCGTCAGGAGCCGGAGATACTGGAGGATCGCTTCGGACTCCACCTCTCCGTTTCCCTTCATTGCCTCCCCTAAAAGCTCAATGGAATGGGGACCGGAAAAAGTGTCCAGGATGCGACGAATCGCAAATATTTGTTTGTCTTTCAGGACCATGGACTCCATGGTATCGTTCAGCCTCTTCAAAACGACCACAGCCTTCCTAACTTCTCTCTGCTCGAGGAAGGATCCGGTTGTCCTTTCGAAATAGGAGATCATATTCTCATAGGCATCCATATCCTCACCCAGATGGAGGAGGATTTCTACGAGGTTATCAATTAAAAGATAGATGTAATCCGGCTGATAGTCCTGTTCAATCTCCCGGTTAATCTCTTCGATTTCATCCGGCGTGAGCTGACAGGCCTGGACAAGGGATTGCCCCGGTGAGGGGTTCAGCGCCTGTTTTAACCCTTCAACCATTAAAGTAGGGGGCTCTTCCTTTTCCCTCTCAGGAGCAATTTCATCCGCCACCTCTTTTCCAAAACCTTTAAATTCCAATCGTTCAATAAAATCTTCCTCTGTGGCTGGAACGAGATGACTTCCACTTTCCAAAAATTCATCCACAGTCCCGAACGTGATGTGAGAAAAATCCTTCTCCCATAGGAGGGTAACGAGGTCATCTTCCAGGCGGTTAACAGATTCACTCCTCCTCACGATATGAAGAAAATCAACTACCTCTCTTAATTCCAGTCCTTTGAGGAATTTGATTTCGCGGATCCCGTCCTTAAAAAAGAAGAAGGCCAGGCTCTCCTTTACATCCTGGTTTTCATAAACGACCTTTCCCCGATAGAAGAGCCGGTGTTCTCCCACTAATAGCGGAAAAGAATCAAACTCCTCAAAGTAGTTATCAAAATCCCTCTTCAATCGTTCCATAAATTTCAGGAGGATCGGGTGATTGGCTTCATAGATCCGGAAGGCCTTCACGGTCTGAAGAAAGGTCTGGATCAGCGCCCGGGTGGCTTTGACGGACTTCTCCTCAAAAATCTCTTCCTCGTCTTTAAACTTCTCTTTTAACCGGGACACTCTTTTCTCCATAGATCGTTCATCCCATCATATTACTTGAGATCTCTCCCTTCAGGAATCGATCCAATTCCGATTTAAGAACCTTCCAGCCCTTTCCTGCCTTTGTCCCTTTGATCCGTTTCAGATAGAGGTACTTCAGGTAGGTGGGCCTCGAGATTCGAAGATAGCCGCAGGCTTCTTCGGTTGTCATGACATCATTCTCTCTTAACACCATTTTTCACCCTTTATACAGGATTTGACAAGAGTTAACTGCATTTTCCATACCAAATCTCTTCATGTCATTGAACTTGTCGATATTTAAAGAGATTTTTAAAGCCTACACCCCATCAAAAAGAGTAAAGGGACGTTTCTTGCCCATCCGTTGTTCAAATTCTTCCCTTGCTCAGAAAATAAGGGATTCGTTCATTGGTAACGGCAAGCCTGCCTGCCGGTAGGCAGGGATGCCCGTTTCGTTAATAAAAGGCTACGTTTATCGTCTTTTAATTCTTTTAATTCTTTGCACGTAACCTAAACCAGCAACCGAAACGGGCTTCGTCACCCTAACCTTAACCTAAAAACTAATTCTCCTATTGTTCCTTCAAAAAGGAATCGGTTAGAGTCTACCTTAACATTGCAGAAAATTTAGTCATACGGACATGGGTGAACCGGTCGTAAAGGCTTCGGGGCGAACCTTTAAGTCGATCAGCACATACGTCTCCGACCCCTGCTGGAGTTCACCTTAGGTGAAGTCTACCGATTCCCTTAACATGTCAACTCAATCGCCGTCCGAAGCCTTGAAGAGCGGTTTACCCGTGGCCGTTTATGCAACTGTAAGGTCTGCACATCCCTTAGATCCAGCACAATGCTGTTCACGTAAACCGTTCGTGCTGAGCCCTTCCTTCGACTTCGCTCAGGACATTCGGAAAAAGCCGTTCGCCCTGAGGCTCTCGAAGGGTGAACGGTTTGCTCAGGACAGGCTTGTCGAAGCATGACCGGCTTCAATTACCCACCCTTCGACAGGCTCAGGGTGAACGGTTTTTGCTTAACTGAACAGTGTTGAGATTAGGCCTAAGTTCAAAGTTCATTGTTCATCGTTCATAGTTTAAAAGGAGATCACCATGAAAAATCAATCCAATCGAAAAAGAGTAACGGAGATCGTCAAGACTCTATCAAAAGTTATCCCGGACTCGAAGATTGCCCTGAAATTTTCAACTCCTTTCGAACTCCTTATCGCCACGATCCTTTCCGCCCAGTGCACCGATGTCAGGGTGAATGAAGTGACAAAAGGCTTGTTCAAAAAATATCGCTCTCCGAAGGACTATGCGGAAGCGGAATCGAAAGAACTGGAGGAGGATATCCGGCCGACTGGATTCTACCGGAATAAGGCAAAGTCAATCCAGAGGTCTTGCCAGGAACTGATGGACCGATTTGGAGGAAAGGTTCCGAAAACGCTGGAGGCCCTGGTGACACTCCCGGGTGTGGGACGCAAGACCGCTAACGTCCTCCTCGGAAATGTTTTCGGGATTCCGGGGATCGTTGTCGATACCCATGTCCATCGGGTGAGTCGAAGGATCGGTTTGACGGAGAACGACGATCCGGTTAAAATTGAGTTCGATCTGATGGAGATTGTTCCGAAAGAAGAGTGGACCCATTTTTCAAACCTCCTCGTCTGGCATGGCAGAAGAACCTGTGTTGCAAGAAAACCCCTCTGCGAAACCTGTGCGATTCGGAAGTGGTGTGATTATGGATCCAAAATCAAATCCCAATAACCAAATTCCAATTTCCAAATAATCACCAATCACCGAAACGCTCCCCACCCTTCCCCTCTCCCCCGAGGGGAGAGGGATGGGGTGAGGGGATAAGAATTTTGGTGATTATTTGGTTATTGGCCTGCCTGCGCGAAGCCGCTTCGGCGAAGGCAGGTGCTTGATGTTTGGTATTTACAAACCTATGGTTCTTCCAGGGCACATTCGGGATAAGTTGTTTTTGATGGAGGAGGTGATCAACTTCCCGACCTCTCTCCTGAACCACCGAAACTACCACTGGGAAAACCTTGCCATGGTCCCCTATTCCGATTTAACAGGGGCGGTCTCCTCTCTCGCCGAGAATGGACGAAAAGTGATGATCGTTACCGGCTTTTATATTCCTGCCGGAGAACCTCCGGCCACGGAGACCGATGGTCCTCCTGGCGCCCTCATTCTGGCGGAAGGGCTAAAATATTTGGGCATGGAGGTCTCCCTTCTCTCCGATGAATATACCCTACCAACCCTCAAGGCAGGCCTGAAGATACTTAACCTCTCTGAAAAGGAGGTTCCCCTCATCTGTTTTCGTTTTCCCCTGGAGCACTCCGATCTGGAGAACGCCAACCCGCTCTCTCTCCGTTTTATTGAGGAACTTTTCAACGGCCCATTGGGGATGGGCCTTTCTCATCTCATCTATATCGAACGGGTAGGTCCCAATCATACGCTTGAATCCTTCCTCGCCCAGGAACGAAAAGGACCTCCGCCCCTAAAAGAGTTTGACTCCATCCTCCCCCTTTCCATAAGAAACCGATGTTTCAACTCCCGTCTGGAGGATATTACCCGGTTTACGGCAAAGACCCATCTCCTCCTCGAATTTCAAAAGAAATGGAACCTCCCTGTTGAGACGATCGGGATTGGAGATCGTGGCAATGAGATCGGCTCGGGAAAGATTCCATGGGAGGTCTTCCAGAAAAACTCAACCACTCATCGGGAGCCTGTCTTCTGCTGCCGGATGGAAACGGACTATTTCATCTCCTGCGGAATCTCAAATTGGGGTGGATATGCGTTGATGGCAGGAATTGCTCTGGCCAGGGAGAAACTCGATATTCTTCAAAAAGTTACCCCGGAACAGGAGGGAATGGTTCTGGACTACCTGATCCATCATGGCCCTGCCATCGATGGAATCACCTGCAGACAGGACCATTCTGTTGACGGGATTGAATTTAAGGATTATATGAAGGTGATCGAGCGTATCAAAGAAATCTCTCTTGAATAACTTTACCCATTGGAATAATGAAAGAATGTTGGAATATTGGGTTTATTCTTTCAGCATAAGTTTTGTCTTTTAACCATCATTCCACTATTCCAATATTCCATTGGAATTTGATTTAGAGGACGGCTCCCTTCACCCTCTTTCTCTGAAGGAAGTAAATAATTCCGCACCCGATGAGTCCTCCGCCATCCGTAATTAACCCCGGCTTCACCAGCGCAACTGCTGAGGCAAACAGAATAATCCTTTCATGCCATTTCAAATCCGTTAGCAGAAACCCCTGCATCGAGGCCGCTAGGGCATACATTCCTATGGAGGCAGAGACAAAAATCCATGCGGCTTCGATAAAAGTCGTGTTGATCAGGAGCATGGCAGGAGCCGTGATGAACATAAAGGGGAGCAGAAAGGTCCTCATGTCCAGTTTGAAGGCATTGATCCCTGTTTTAAGGGGATCGGCGCCGGCCACCCCTGCTGCTGCATAGGCAGCCACACAGACCGGAGGAGTTCCGTCCGCCAGAATTCCAAAGTAGAAGACGAAAAGGTGGATGGCAATGATGGGCACATCCGGATTCATCTCTTTCAGGGCAGGAGCCATGATCGTCGCCATGATCACATAGTTGGCCGTAGTGGGAACACCCATGCCAAGGATCAGACAGGTTACCATCGTGAGAAGAAGTCCTATAAAGAGGTTGCCTCCGGAAAGCCCTATGATGATGTTCGTCATATTTAATCCGGCCCCGGTCAGAGTTACCACCCCTACCACGATACCGGCACAGGCGCAGGTTACACCAATGCCTGCCATCATCCTTGCGGCCTTATGCATGGCGTCGGCCATATTGATCCCGAACAAAGCGATGGGCTTCCATGAATTCACCTTTTTTTCTTCAGAATTCTTTCCGGAGTGGCTCCCCAATCCGAAGCTTCCCATCACTGACTGTATGAAAAAGATCAAAATGGTTGTGACAATCCCTGCAGAAGCCGAAGTAAGGGGAGTTGCTCTTTTGATAATCAGAAAGTAAAAGAGCACTCCAATGGGCACTAAAAAGTGCAACCCTCTCACCAAGATTGGAAAGAACTTTGGAAGTTCTTTTCGTGGAATCCCTTTTAAACCGAATTTGACAGAAAGGAGATGAACCGCACCCAGAAGGGCAAGCTGGTCGATCACCGCAGGAAGGATAGCTGCGGTCACCACCTCGAGATAAGAAATTCCTAAAAACTCCGCCATGACGAAGGCGGCCGCCCCCATGACAGGAGGCATCAACTGCCCATTTCCGCTTGCCGCAGTTTCTATGGCTCCGGCAATCTCCGGTTTAAACCCCATTCGCTTCATTAAAGGGATCGTTACAGATCCGGTGGTCACTACATTGGCAACCCCGCTTCCAGAGATCGTTCCCATAAAGGCGCTCGATACTACGGCAACCTTTGCGGGTCCTCCCTGTGTATGGCCAACCAGAGAAAACGCCATTTTCATAAAGTAGTCCATCGCCCCGGTCTTTTCGAGGATGGCTCCGAATAGGACAAAGGCAAAGACAAAGGTGGACGAAACCCATAGGGGGACGCCAAAAATGCCTTCCATGGTAAGATAGAGATGATCCACCACTCTCCGGAACCCATATCCCCGGTGGGCAAGGAGATCGGGCAAATACGGTCCGACAAAGGCGTATGTGATGAAAATGGCCGATATGAGAGGAAGGGGCAACCCAATCGCCCTTCTTGCCGCTTCCAGGACAAAAAGGATGGTGATCACCCCCATCACGACATCTAACGGAGACGGATTACCGATCCTCCTGACCAGATCGGCATAAAAGAGGGTGACATAAATGGCGCCAAACCCTCCAATGGCTGCCAGGATAAGGTCATAAACCGGAATTTCTTTCGTTCTTGACCTTTTGGTCATGGGAAAGAATAAGAAACAGAGAACCAGGGCAAAACAGAGATGGATCGAACGTTGAAGCGTTCCGGTCAATGTCCCGAAGATGGCTGTATAGAGTTGAAAACAGGACATCGCAATGGCGATCGTCCCGGAGATATAGAATAGGACTCCTTTGAGTCGGCGCGCTCCATAATCTGCTCCTTCGGCGATCTCCTTTGATTTTTCTAATGAAACCTGGTCCGGTGCATTTTTATCGGCTTCCATGTCTGAAAATAACCTCCCGAAACAACGGATAGGACTTCACCCCGATGGTCATCACCTCTCCCTCCCTGAAGGAAGAGAACTCCAATCTCTCACCTTTAAAAATCATGGCCTGCTGGGTCATAGGAGAAACAAAAAAAGAGAAATATTCCATCTCCAGAGCATCCGTCTTTACTTTGATCTTCCCGCCTTCAACCATCACATCCTTTTCCGTTGAGGGAAGGCCAGCCCCATAGGATTCGAATCGGGTCTCGACAGGCTTAATCTTCTTGCCGGAGGTGATGAGGAAGTATCCGGTGACAGGTGTCCTATCGACGGAATGAATGTAGTGAAATTCAAACCCCTCGCCCGGAGAAACTTTTCTTAAAAAAACGATCAGGCCATCCCTCTTATTCCTCACCTCAAGGGTGTCCACGGGATAGAAGAGGATGGCCAGAAAAAAAACGAAGAGGAGGCATCCCCACTTCCACCTGAAAGTAAGACACCTCCCCTCTTGTCTTCTATTTTTTAGAAAGTATCCCCAATTATCCCCCTCTCCTCTGGTGCCTGCCCGCCGAATAAGTTCTTTGGCAGACGGGGGAGAGGGCGGGGGTGAGGGGGAGCATAAATAGTTTATTTCTTCAACCCTTTCTCTTTATAGAATTTGTCTGCCCCCGGATGGAGGGGAATGGGCATTCCGATGAGGGCTTTTTCCAATTTTACCTCTTTGCCTTTGGCATGGGCGCTTTCAATACGACCGATGTTCTCCCACATCGCCTTCGTAATACGATAGACCATATCCTCTTCCATCTCAGCTTTGGCAACCAATATGGCCAGAACAGCCACAGTGGGAACATCGCCTATCCCCTTATATATACCGGCAGGGATTCTGTCCTTCGCGTAGAAGGGATATTTCTTGACCAGTGCATCTGCCTCAGCGCCGTCAATCGGAACGATCAGGGTCTCTATCATGAGGGCTGGATCAACGATCGCAGAAGCTCCAACTCCAACGGTATAAAAGGCGGCATCAATTCGCCCGTCTTTGAGATAATCCGCAGATTCCGCGGCTGATAATCTCTCAACTTTGCTCAGGTCTTCAAACTTCAGCCCATATGCTTCCAGAATCTGGATGGCATTCTGTTCTGTCCCGCTTCCCAACGGACCCACAGCCACCTTTTTCCCTTTGAGGTCTCTAACCGATGCGATCTTCGCGTCTTTTCTCGCGTGAATATGGCAAGCTTCGGGATAAAGAGCGGCAACTCCGCGGATATTGGGCACTGCTTTGTCAAACATCGGTTTCGTTCCATGAAGGGCATAAAATGCGATATCATTTTGAAGAATGGCCAGATCCGCATCGCCGGAAGCAATCAACTTGGCATTGGCAACCGAGGCGCCTGAGGATTCCACCGTAATCTTGATATCCGGGAGTTTCTCATGGGCAATTCTTGAAAGTGCCCCTGCAAGCGGAAAATAAACCCCTACCACCCAACCGGATGCGATTGAGACGAATTTCCTTGAACCATACGCCAGATCAGAACGCATGGCCGAAACGAAAACGACCAGACACAAAATCACCACTCCGACAAAAAATTTTCTTTTCATCACAACCCCTCCTTTTATTATTAGAAATAGATTACAAAAACAACGGGTTATTACCCCCTGGGTTTCCTTCTCACCCCCCTTCTTCAACGATATCATTATTTATATGAATTTGGCCCACTTGTCAAATATTTTTCAAAAAATAAAAGCGACGAGAATCATTCCCAATCTTAAAAAAATATGCTATTAAAAACCTAACTCAACCGGAGGCGTATCTCATGAACTTCTTCGATCTCTATCGACAAAAAACATCCCTTTCAGAAAAGCTTTTCAAAAGAGCCAAAGAGGTGATGCCAGGGGGTATCTCTCATAATGTCCATTACTTTCCTCCCTACCCCTTCTTCCTGAAGGAGGCAAAAGGTTCAAAAATTCGGGATGTGGACGGAAACGAATATATCGATCTCTGGATGGGCCACTACACCCATATCCTCGGCCATCATTCTGAAATCATCGTCGAAGCCATTGAACAGCAATTAAAAGAGGGAATTCACTGGGGCATCCTCTTTGAAAAACAGGTCGAGTGGGCCGAACTCATCCGTGAATTGATCCCCTGTGCGGAAACGGTCCGGTTCTGCTGCTCCGGAACCGAGGCAACCATGTATGCGGTTCGCCTCGCACGGGCATTTACAAGGAAGAATACGATTTTAAAGATAGCCGGAGGCTGGCATGGTGCCAACTCAGACCTCTCTGTGGGAATCAAATTGCCCTATGAAAAAGAGGAGAGCCTCGGCCTCCTGCCTGAACTCCAGCATTACACAAAGACCATCTTTTTTAATGATCTCCCAGGGACACTTGAAATGATCCATCAAAACAGGAATGATCTGGCAGGAGTCATTCTTGAACCTATCGTGGGTGAGGGTGGATTCATCCCCGCCACCGAAGAATATCTGAAAATGCTTCGTTCCGAGACGGAAAAATTGAGAGCTCTTCTCATCTTTGACGAGGTGATTTCTGGATTTCGGGTCGGTCTCGGAGGAGCTCAGGGACTTTTTAATATCCTCCCAGACCTTACTACCCTTGGGAAGATTATTGGCGGAGGAATGCCAGTTGGGGCGCTCGTGGGAAGAAAGGAGATCATGGAAAAGACCTCACCTGAAAAGAAGGCAGACAAATGGGAGAAGATTTTGATTGGTGGCGGGACTTTTTCTTCCCATCCACTAACCGTTGCCGCTGGAATAACCATCCTTCGTTATTTAAGAGATTTTGAGGAGGAGATCTATCCGGTTTTAGAGGTTAAGGGAGAACGGGTGCGTAAGGGTGTTCAGGAAGCCCTTCAGCGCGAAGGAGTGGAGACCGTTGTCACAGGGACCGGCTCCCTCTTTCAGACTCACTTCCCTTTCCAGAAAGGAGTAACTCTGAACTCTCCCCATTCGATCAATCAATTTACCGATACAGAGAAAAGAGAAGTTGAGTTTCGTATCCGGATGCTGAATCACGGAGTCCATATGATGCACGGCGGCGGAAGCCTGTCGATGGCCCATTCTGATGAAGACATTGAAAGGATCATCCAGGCGACAAGAGAGGTAGCAAGGGAAATGGTAAATATAGTTTAGAGAAGGTAAGGAATGGTTTAAAACCGTTCCCTTCAGGGGGATAGCCCTTCCTGCCCACCGACGGACAGGCACAAACGATGAAAATTGATTTATGTTACCTGGAAAAGGCATTCGAGTAAGGGTTACGAATCCAGTTTGGTAAGAGGGTTAAAAGATTACCACTAAAAATGCGATCGCAATTATAGTGGTAATCCTGACCTTCTAATCATTGTATTTTAATCCATCAAGGAGGTGTCTTATGGGACGAAAGGGAGTAAAATTATTGGCTGAGGTATTATGTTTCACATTCGTTTTCGGAGGCTTAGCTATGGCAAAGGAGACAGCAAAGATCGGCGTCATTGTGGTCGATGTCCAGGGTGACTTCACAAAATTTAAAAATGGTTCTCTAGCCGTGGAAGGGACGGATGAGGCCTATATCAAGGCTGTGGAGGAGAACACGAAGAAACTCAAGGTCGCAGGCTTCCCGATCTATGCCACTCAAGACTGGCACCCTAAAAACCATGCCTCTTTCTTCACCAATCACCCCGGGAAAAAAGCCTTTGATGTGATCAAACTCCATGGAAAGGACCAGGTCCTCTGGCCTCCCCATTGCGTTCAGAAGACTCCCGGTGCGGAAATCTTATTGGACAAGAAATTATTTAAGGCCGTTGTGAAGAAGGGAATGGATTCGCAATATGACAGCTATTCAGGCTTTCAGGACGATGGCGGAAAGAAAACAGAGATGGATAAAATTTTAAAGAAGGAAAAAATTAAAAAGGTTGTAGTCTATGGCATTGCCACCGATTATTGTGTCAGGGCAACCGCCCTTGACGCAGTTGCCGCGGGATACAAGGTGTTCATGATCAAAAATCTGAGCAGAGGCGTTGCACCGGACACCTCTCAAAAAGCCATCGACGAGATGAAAGCCAAAGGAATCGTTGTGCTCGATGATCTGGACTTGGAAAAAGTCAAAGCCAACTAATACAAACGCATTTATTTCTTTGACATGAGGCCCCCTCTCCCTCTCCCCACTGGGGATAGGGAGAGGGGTGATTTCGTCGAATGTAACAATATTTCATGCGTTCTTATTAGTCGGTGGAGACGAGATTAGTAGTACCGTTTCTCTTCGATGTGGTCCTCGGCGAGGTCGATCCCCCATTCGGTGAGGATCTTTGAAACGGCCCGCTCACCACTTTCAATGCAATTCGGGACGCCAACCCCTCTGTAGCAGCCGCCGGCGAGGGCGAGGCCTGGGATCTGAGCGCTACGGTTCTCAATCATCGTGACCCGCTCAAGGTGCCCGAGCGAATACTGCGGCATTCCGAGGTACCACCGAAAGACGCGCGTAAATAAAGGCTTCGCAAACGGGTTGAGGCTCAGGATGTCACGGAACTCAGCGATTACTATCTGTACGAGCTCCTCGTCCGGGCGTTTCAAAATCTCCTGGTTGTGCGGACCGCCGACGAAACCACGAAGCAGCACCTTGCCTGCCGGTGCCCGGCCCGGCCACTTAATGGAAGAGTAAGTGGCCGCCATGAGCGCATGGCCCTCTACGAGGGGACACAGAACCCCGAACGCATTCAGATCGAAGCCGACCTCGTTCTCGTTGAAGGCGATCGAGATCGTCGCCGAGGAAGAGGTCGGTATGTTGGCAAGTGCATCTGCGATGGCCTGGTCGTGTGGACGGATGAGGGGCTCGGCCGCCCATGACTCGGTGGCAATGATGACAGCGTCCCCATCGATGGTGGAGCCGTCAGAGAGTTGAGCATTCCATCGACTATTGTCAGCACATTGGAGCGATGTGACGGCCACGCCCGTGCGCATTCTCTCACGACCTGCCGCATCGGCCATACGATCCGTCAGTTGTTGCATACCATTGACAAACGAGGTGAAAAATGTGCGAGGTTTCTCGCCCGGTTTGGGAGGGTACTTTCGCCGCATCTCTTCAACCATGCGACGGGCCGCGATAAAGCCTTTCATGAGCGACCCATATTTCTGCTCCATTTCAAGGAGGCGGGGGAAAGTCGCGGCCAGTGACATCTGCGAGGGATCGGAGGCGTGAACGCCGCCGACGAGTGGTTCCGCCAGACGATCGAGGCACTCGCGGCCCATGCGGCGAACCACGAAGCTCTCGAGCGTCTCATCGTTTAACTCACCAGGGACAACTTTCTTCGGCGGGATCAGAAGGTCCATGGCCATCCGTATTTTCCCCGGCCATGAGAAGAGGCCAGTCGTGGCGAACGGTATGAACTTCGTGGGTGCAAACATCATGACGCCATCTGGCATCTGATGAAGTTTGCCACGTGACAGGATCCATGTCTTCTTCCGGGAGTCGTCAGTCGGTAACTCGTCGTCGAAAATCCCTGTGAGCTTAGCAATGCGGTGACAGGCCGGCTTTTCAGTCAGAAAACAGTCCGGACCACCGTCTACGATAAACCTACCCTTCTCCGAAGGATCGGGCACGATCTCCGTCTGGATCTTGCCGCCGAGGCGACGGTCCTTCTCGATCAGAACGAACTCGATTCCGTGGCCCTCGGATGCGGCCCTGGTCACTTTGTAGGCCGCGCCAAGCCCGGCAATGCCGCCGCCAACAATGATGATGCGTTTCATGTAATCTCCAAAACTAAGGATTCTAGGGTTCGTGGGTTCAAAGTTTCAAGTGTAACATTAAAACTCAACAAAATTCTTTTTTCCTTCATCAAACTACTTGCCCTTTAGACCATAGAACGCTTTCCTAAAAAGAACTTCCCTAGGCCCCTTGAACCCTTGTATCCTTAGACCCTTTTATATGATCTTCAACGATACTCGCAAGCGCTTCTATAAATCTTTCAGAAAAGTTGAGCGATGGTGTCCGCTTCAATATCATCCCCAACGATTCAGCCTTTTCCTTATAAAGGATATCGATATCGTAGAGGACCTCAATATGATCCGATACAAAACCAATGGGTACGATGAGAACCTCTCGAACCCCTATCTTGTTAATCTCCACCAGAATGCTTTCAACATCCGGAGCGATCCACTTCCCCGGGCCGCCCCCTTTGCTCTGAAAGGCCATATGCCAGGAAAGCGGCTCGATCCTTTTCACAACCTCATCTACACTCTCCTTCATATCGTGAACATAGGGATCGTTCCCAATGACTGACTCCGGAAGGCTATGGGCAGTAAAAATAAGGTGGACCCTCCTACTTTCTTCCGGAGTAAATTGTTTCAGCCCCTCTACCACCCTCTCTGCCACCGCTTGTAAAAAGAGCGGATGGGAATGCCATCCCTCGATAAAAGTGATTTTTAATTTTTCTCCTGAGATTTTATTGGCTCGATTCAACTCCTCCTTATAAGCGCCTGTGCTGAATCGAGACCGGAAAGGGGCCATTGGAATAGCAACAACCTCTTTGACTCCATCTTGAAGGATCTCCTTCAATGTCTCTTCAACCAACGGCTGACTGTATCGCATCCCCACATAGGATTTGAACAAATAACCCCTGGAATTCAGTTTCTCTTCCAGGGCCCTGGCCTGCCTCTCCGTGATGGTGGGAAGAGGCGAACAACCTCCAATTAAACGATAGCGTTCCTTAACCCTTTCAAGCAGTTCAGGGGAGGGTTTCCGCCCGAAGAGACAGGTCAGCAGAAATTCAACCTCCTCCAGTGAACGGGGCCCACCAAAAGCTAAGAGAAAAAGGGCTTTCATCATTATATTGAGAAAATAAAAGTATTGGGTTTGGGCTAAGGTTAGGGTAAGGATGCCAGTTTAGTCTATGGGTAAAGGCAAGGGTTTAAATCATCAGCCCTAACCCATTAACCTTACACCAGACGGGCTTCGTAACCTTAACCTTTACCTTTTCCCCTGTTTGACCTGTGAACTATACTCATGGACCATATCGACTAAGGCAGACACATGTTCAACAGGAGTATTGGGTAAAATGCCATGGCCCAGGTTGAAGATATGGCCGGGCCGGCCTCCTGCTTGATCGAGGATGCGCTTAACTTCTTTCTTAATTAAATCGACAGGGCCAAATAGAACCACCGGGTCGAGATTCCCCTGGATACCAACATCATACCCGATGCGCGCCCAGGCCTCGCCCAGATCAACTCTCCAATCCACCCCGATGACATCCCCCCCCGCTTTTTTCATCAATGGTAATAAGGCCGAAGTAGACGTCCCAAAATGAATCACCGGCACGCTTCTGTCCAGATTGCCAAGGACTTTTTGGGTATAAGGAAAGACATACTCCTCATAATCCGTCGGGTTTAGACAACCCACCCAGGAGTCAAAAATCTGGAGAGCCTGCACGCCTGCCCGGACCTGGGCGTTGAGATATCGAATCAGCACTTCTGAAACCTTCTCCATCAGGAGATTCCATGCCGGGCGATTCTGATACATCAACCCTTTTGTGAGGATATAATTCCTGGAATGACCTCCCTCGATCATATAACTCGCAAGGGTGAAAGGGGCTCCTGAAAACCCGATGAGAGGAATTTTCCCTTCCAGCTCTCTCCGGACAATGCGAATTGACTCCATGAGAAAAGGAATCTCCTCTTCCGGTTCGATGATCTTCAACCGCTCCACATCCTTCAACTCCCGAACGGGACGATGAAAAACAGGGCCTTCTCCTTTCGCAAATTCAAATTTCACTCCCATCGGTTCCAGAGGAATAAGGATATCCGAAAAGATGATGGCTGCATCGAGTTTAAACTTGTCAATAGGTTGAAGCGTAACCTGCGCTGCCACTTCAGGATTCTTACACATCTCCAGAAATGAAAATCTCTTTCGGAGGGCCCGGTACTCCTTCATATACCGGCCTGCCTGGCGCATCAACCAGATGGGAGTATAGGGAGTGGGCTTTCTTCGACAAGCTCTAAGAAAAGGGAACTTCTCTATTGTCTTCCCCATTTTATGTTTCCTACCTTAAAATGAAATGCCAAAATTCAAAGTTCAAATGTCAAACCAAATCTAAGGCTCAAATACCAAAAGTCTTTTATTTCGGATTTTGACATTTATTTGGCATTTGAACTTTGACATTTGACATTATGGTTTGCTACTCCAATCCCTCAGCATTTGGAGTAGCAACCTCACCCCAACCCCTGTTCCCCCTTTGGGAATATAGGGTCTTTCTTTTTCAATATGAGCTGGACCTGCAATATCCAGATGGACCCAGGGTGTCTTTTCAACAAACTTACTCAAAAAAATCCCTCCAATGATCGTCCCTGCAGCCCGGGTCCCAACATTTCTGAAATCCGCAGTATCACTCTTAAGATAATCAAAGTATTCATCCCAGAGGGGCAACCGCCAAACCTTTTCTCCGCTTCTGGAGGCTTCCTCGATCTTTTTTAAGAGCGTGTCATCATTTCCCATAATGCCGATCACATAATCTCCCAGGGCGATCACGCAAGCTCCGGTTAGGGTTGCCAGGTCGATGATAGCTTTTGGTTTATAACGAAGGCTGTAGGTCAGGGCATCTGCAAGGATGAGCCTTCCCTCTGCATCGGTGCTGATTACCTCAACGGTCTGACCTGAAAGGGTCTTCAACACATCACCCGGCTTATAGGCCTTTCCGCTCGGAAGATTTTCAGTTGCCGGAATAATCCCCACCAAATGAAGAGGAATCTGGAGCTGGGAAGCTGCCTGCAGGGTGGTCAAAACTGCCGCCGCCCCTGACATGTCGTCTTTCATCCTCTCCATATTTTCTGAAGGCTTAATCGAGATTCCACCACTGTCGAATGTGATTCCTTTCCCCACCAAAGCGATGGTATCCAGCTTCTTCCCTTTATTATATTCCAGAACGATGAATTTCCCGGGTTCCTGGCTCCCTCGGGCCACAGCCGCAAAAGCTCCCATGCCCATGGCCTCTGCTTCGCTCACCTCCAACACCTGAATCTCCATGGAGTGATCTTTGGCAATCTGTCTGGCTTTTTCAACCAGCAACATGGGAGTGACCTGATTACTGGGTCCGTTGACCAGATTTCTTGCTGTGCAGACCGCATCTGAGATGATCGTCCCTTTCCTTGACCCCTCCCCAATGGATTGGATCTCTTTATCGGTCTCTCCGAGAAGGATCACTTCCTCAATCGTTTTGATCTTTCCCCTTTCAAGTGTCTTAAATTCATTGAACTGGTAAGTTCCAAGCAGAAGTCCTGTGACAAAAGATTCAGTGAGCTCCTCCTCGAATAGACCTTTGAATGGTTTTATCTGAAACGCAAATTGTTTGATCCCCGAATCCCTTATAAACTGCCCGGCCTTCGAAGCCGCTCCTCTCCATTTCTCCAGATCGAACTCCTCTTTTTTGCCGAGACCTGTCAGCAAAACCCTTCTCGCAGGAATCGCCCCCTGGGTATGAATAAGCCGGCATTGGAACAACTCCCCCTTGAAATCACCCTGGCTGATGAGTGTGGAGAGGTACCCCTTCCATTCCAGATCAACATTTTTGATTGGCCCCTCCAGGGGTTCTGGCGATTCAAAAGAAAAAAGAAGGAGAAGTTCGGAAGGATATTTCTCTGCTTTCCCTTGCTCAACCCGAATTTGCATAAGTTCTCCTCAGTACCCTTGTTGCTTTAGGCATTTAAATTCGAAGCACTAAATCCGAAATCGCTTAAACTCTAAACACTAAACTCTAAACCCTAAACAAATCCAAAAGCTAAAACTCAAAAAGTTATTTCGATTTCTCAACAATTGAACCGAATATCTTCGTGAGCTCTGTTGCTTCCTTGATCAAGTTCTGTTTTTCCATCATTTGCTCTTCTTTTGGTTCGGTTAACTCAAGCCAGTACCCACTCTCTTTTGCCTCTTTTCTTGATATCTTTATTCTCATTACAAAATCCTTTCTACTTAATGCTTCTTCGCCCTCAATATAGTTGGCCCCCACTGAGCCAGAAGCCTTGATAAGCTGTCTTGCGTCTTCTATATTGCTTAAAGTCTTTGGTAAATTCTTCACGTAGTTTCTTACCATTTTGGCAAATCTAAGCGTCCTGTCCCTTAAATCATACGGTTTTGAGTTTTGTGTTTTGGATATTTGAGCTTGTTTAGAGTTTAGGATTTCGAGTTTAGGGTTTAACATCTTCGTTTCATCCCGTCTTGGCGTGATTTCAATATTCGGATTTTCTCATTAAGCTAATCTCTTTCTTTCAGTTTCGATAGGGCAATGGAGCGATTCTTCTCGACGGTAGAAAATTCCTTTACCTTTTTTGCCAAAGTGGGAGGCCATCCCCCCCGTTCAAGAATCCTTGCCAGCATCCAGGGGTTCAAATCAGAAACTTCCATCCACTTTCCGGCGTTCTTGATGAACTCATCCAATGCCTTTCGATTCGGATCTCCCTTCAAGGGATACTTCTCTTTCATCTCGGTCTTAATTTTGGCTACATGGTCACTCCCGTAGATAGCCTCTAACTCCTCCCGTTGAGCATAAGCAAAGAGAGCTTCCTCCACTCTGGCCAGCTCTGCATCAATCTCTCCAATTAAAATCCCCTTCTTTTCTTTCAGTTCCACATATCGGTTGACCAGATTCACCCCTTCTTCCTGAAGATATTCATTCGGGGGAAGACTCTCCGCCACAATCCGATGCCTCCGTTTTGGACAGAGACTCTGATAATCACACCAGCTACAGAGGGGGCTCTCTTGGGGAGAAAAATCCCTGTCTGACTCGATCTTCTTGATGAGTTCCATCGTCTCCTGCCGGAGTCGTTGAAGCTCCTCAGGAGTTCTCAGAGATTGAACCTCCACATCGAAGGCAAGATAGTGCCAGATCAATTTGATTTCCTGTATATCTTTCCATTTTCCCTCCACCCCCATTTGATAGAAGGCCAGCTGTCGGTCTGATTGGACGTCTCCCTGGGTCGGGAGTCTACTGGAGGTTTTATAATCGTGAATCTCGAGGATAGAGTGGTCCGAGAGTGCAAGACGATCAATCACTCCCCTGATCCAGTACCCCTTTTCCTCTTCGAGGGGAAAATAGATGGTCTCTTCAAGGCCCAATGTCCTTCCCTGGTCAAAGGGATAATAACGTTTGTAATAGTCTGTGATGCATTTTTCTCCCAGACGGCGATAGTCTTCCGCATGGTATTCCTTTCTGATGATCTGAACCGACTCACTCCAGTTCTTCTCCCAGCATTGATGATAAAAGGCAAGAAGTTCTTCGAGGGTATTGAGTTTGGTCATCTTCAGGTCACGGTAGAGCTTTTCCAGGGCATCGTGAACCCTCGAACCCATGAAAGCCTCAATCCCTTCCGTATCCATCTTAATTTTCTGGATGTAGTGAAGTCGATATTGATAGGGACAGGTTTGATAGGTGGAGAGCTGGGAATGGGAATACGCTGGCATCCGTTACCTCATCTATGCTTTGCAGAAGGTTATAACTATTTTTAACAAGAATTCCTCCCCCTGTCAAAAAACATTTCTCCTTGAAACATGAAGCGGGAGTGTGATACGAGATGGATAGGATGGACTCAGAAAAAAAGTTGGAAAAACTACAGGAAAAAATAATTCGGTGCCGAAAATGTCCAAGGCTGGTCAATTATTTAAAAGAGGTTCAGGACCGCAGACCCAGGCGATACAGGGAATGGAACTACTGGTCTAAACCCCTTCCCAGTTTTGGAGACCCGAAGGCCCGGGTTCTTATCATCGGTCTTGCGCCTGCGGCCAATGGGGGAAACCGGACAGGAAGAATGTTTACAGGGGATCGGAGTGGAGAGTGGTTGTTTGAAGCCCTTCACCGTTTTGGCTTTGCCAATCAACCCAATTCGGCTAGACGGGATGACGATTTTGCCTTAAAGGATTGTTACATCACAGCAACGGTCCGCTGCGCTCCTCCGGATAATAAACCCCTGCCCGAAGAGATTGAGAACTGCCGACCTTATGTCTTAGAGGAACTCAATCTTTTAAAAAATGTGAAGGTCCTTATTCCGCTGGGACAGATCGCTTTTACACAAACCCTAAAATCTCTAAGGTTAAAAGGATACGATATTCCCCCTTTATCTTTTGGCCATGGGAAGTTCTATTCGATTTCAAAACTCCGAACTCCTGACTCCCTGCCTTCGCCGAAACGCTACGTGCAGGCAGGCGAACTCCGAACTGTCACTCTAATTACAACCTACCACCCGAGCCAGCAGAATACCTTAACCGGCAAACTCACCAGACCGATGTTCTATAAGATCTTTAAAATGATTTGCTCCGAACTCCCCGCCTACCGGACGGGCAGGCGAGCTTATAGCTCCGAACTTTAATTTATGATCGTTCACCTTCCCATTGAAGACTGGCTCGATCTTCACACCTTCTCGCCGAAAGAGATCCCTTCTCTTTTGGAGGAATACCTTGGGGAATGTCAGAGGAAGGGGCTTAAAGAGGTTCGGATCATCCACGGAAAAGGTAAGGGAGTGCAACGAACTATCGTCCACTCCCTTCTCGAGAAAAATCCTCTTGTCGAATCCTACAGACAGGCTCTCCCTGAGGCAGGTTCATGGGGTGCTACGATTGTCACTTTGAGAAGACAATAGATTCGGATTGTAAAAAAAAGAATTTTATGGTAGCATTTTTCAAAATTTGATGGTCTCGTAAAAAGTCCCAAAAGTGGTCATTGCGTGCGGAGCGAAGCTATCTCGTATCTCATAAGTGCTTGATTTTATGAAATTGCTTCATCGCTACGCTCCTCTCAATGACATGTGGTTGGACTTTTTACGATTTCATCAAATTTAATAATCTTCATTTTCCCTTTTAAAAGGTGAAAAGAAAGGGGGTTTTTATGAAACGACTATTCTGCTTAATGTTAATTCTCATCCCATCTCTTCTCTTCCTCCCGGTTTCCAGCCCGGCTAAAGTACCCGGAGGAACCGTTACTTATGCGGCCGGTGCAGATCCGGACCGGCTTGATCCGGCAAATGCAGAGAGCAACCCCTCAGAGGCGGTAAACCGGATGATGTACGAGAACCTCGCCAAATTTGATGAAAAACTGAAGATCGTCCCCGGGCTCGCCACCAAGTGGGAACAGTCGAAAGATGGCATGACATGGACCTTCTTTCTAAGAAAGGGAGTCAAGTTTCATGACGGCACGCCTTTCAATGCAGAGTCGGTCAAAGTTTTTATTGAAAGGATGATTGGACCTGAGAAACCTTCCCGGGCAGGTCTTTATGTCCCCTTTGTGAATTCGGTAGAGATTGTAGATGACTTCACCATCAAGATCCATTTGAAAACTCCCTTTGCTTTTTTCCTTAACAACCTAGCCCACAGCGCATCAGGAATCATCAGCCCCACGGCTCTGAAGACTCATGGAAAGGATATTGCCCGTAAACCTGTGGGGACCGGTCCATTCAAGTTTGTCGAATGGATTCATGGCGACCACATCACCCTTGTTCGAAACGATGATTACTGGGGAGGGAAGCCCAATCTCGACAAGATCATTATCAGGACGGTCAAGGAGGACAGCGCCCGGGTCATGATGCTCCAGTCAGGGGATGCCCAGCTGATCGTCCGAATTCCTCCGGAAGACGTTCCCAGACTTGAAAAGGATGCGAAGATTAAACTCGATTCTACGGAAACGCTCCGTGCTCTATACATCGGGATCAACTGCTCCAAAAAACCTTTCACAGATGTTCGAGTCAGACAAGCACTCAATTATGCGGTCGATAAAGAGGCCATCGTCAAAAACATCTATCAGGGAAGGGCATTGACCAGTTCAGGAATTGTTGCTCCTTTGACCACCGGTTACTTTCCGATTCAAGGATACCCCTATGATCCGGAAAAGGCGAAAAAACTCCTCGCTGAAGCGGGGTATCCCAGTGGCTTCAAAGCAAAGCTCTGGAGCCCTCAGGGCCGTTACCCCAAAGACTTTGAGATGGCTCAAGTGGTTCAACAACAGTTAAAAAAGGTGGGAATTGACTGCACCCTCGACACAATGGAATGGGCGGCCTATTTAGCCGCAACCCGTAAAGGGCCTGAAGAAAATGAATCCGAACTCTTCCTGCTTGGATGGGCCCCCTCCACGGCAGAAGCTCGCTGGATTCTCTATCCCCTCTTTACCACCGAACAATGGGTGCCGAAGGGGAACAATCGAAGCTTCTTTTCAAATAAAGAGTTTGACGAGTTGGTCACCAAATTTACCCGGGCGACGAACAAAGCGGAAATGGATCAATATCTGAAGGCCGCCCAGGAATTGCTGGTCAAGGAAGCGCCTTCCATCTTTATCCTGGTGACCAAAGAAACCATCGGGATGAGTAAAAAACTCCAGGGCGTGATCAACTCCCCGCTGGAATTGACTTACTTTGATCATCAGACCTATCTTGAGAAATGATGCCTATCCCTCAATGGGTATGAGGCTACCAGAGGGCGACTGAAATCGACGAGTCGCCCTTTTATTTATTTTCCAGGGAGATGGATGGGACGTTACATCTTAAAAAGATCCCTCATGCTTCTGCCTGTCCTTTTGGGAGTTTCGCTGGTCTCCTTTTCCCTGCTCCACATGGTCCCCGGAGACCCGGCGGAGTTGCTGGCAGGAGAGGAAGCCAATCCAGAATTCATCCAGGCCCTCCGGAAGGAATACGGGTTAGACCAGCCCCTTTACATTCAATACTTTCATTTCATCTCCCATGTTGTCCGGGGGGATTTCGGAATCTCTATCCGGAATCGGGAACCTGTCATTAAGCTTCTCAAGGAACGATTCCTCTTCACCCTCCAGCTTTCTTTTCTCTCGATCCTGATTGCCTGCTTCATCGGTCTGATCGCCGGGGTGATTTCTTCAACCAAGCAGTATTCCCTTTTTGATAACATGAGCATGGTAGGCGCCCTTTTCGGTATCTCGATGCCCATCTTCTGGTTCGGTCTGCTCCTGATGCTTGTATTCTCTGTGCATCTGAGATGGTTCCCGGCCGGTGGAAAAGGAACGATCCTGCACCTCATCCTTCCAGCCATTGCCCTCGGGGCCGCCTCGTCCGCGGTCATCGCCCGCATGACCCGGGCCTCCATGCTGGAGGTGGTGAGGCAGGATTACATCCGGACTGCCCGGGCCAACGGTCTTCGCGAATTCATCGTCATCTACAAGCATGCTCTGAAAAATGCCATGATCCCTATCATCACCGTCTTCGGCCTCGAATTCGGATACATGCTCGGCGGGGCTGTATTGACCGAAACGGTCTTTTCATTACCTGGAGTGGGAAGGCTGATGGTGGAAGGGATCTTCCAACGAGATTACCCCGTCGTTCAAGGTTCGATGCTTCTGGTCGCAACGACCTTCGTCGTGGTCAATCTTCTAACCGATATTGCTTATGCTTTTTTTGACCCGAAAATAAGATATGAATGAGGCAAAAAGAACGAAAACGATAAGCCAGACGGAAGAGGTCTGGCGGAGACTCAAACGAAACCGTACTGCCATCATCGGAGGGATGATCGTTTTTCTCTTCGTCTTTGTCGCCATTCTGGCTCCCTGGATTTCTCCTTACCCCCCCAATGAGGGAGATCTGGCGAAACGGCTGAAACCTCCTAGCAAGGAACATCTTCTGGGGACGGATGCTCTTGGAAGGGATCAACTGAGCCGGATCATCTTTGGAGCCCGGATTTCCCTTCAGATTCAGGTGGTCGCTGTTTTCATCGCTCTCATCATCGGAACGCTCCTTGGCATGGTCGGAGGTTACTATGGGGGAACACTCGACAACCTGATCATGAGACTGATGGATATTCTCCTCGCCTTTCCGGGGATCTTCCTCGCCATCTCCATCATCGCCGTTCTGGGTCCCGGCCTGACCAATCTGATGCTGGCCGCGGGGATCTACTCGATTCCCCAGTTCGCGAGAATTGCCAGGGGATCTGTCCTTTCTTTAAAAGAAAAGGAGTTCATCGAGGCAGCCCGGGCAGTGGGGGAAAACGACTTGAATATCCTCTTCCGTTATCTGCTGCCGAACTCCATGGCCCCCCTCATTATTCAGACTACCCTTCGAATGGCCACCGTTCTCCTCACTGCATCCGGCCTGAGCTTCCTTGGTCTCGGAGTTCAACCCCCCACTCCGGAATGGGGCGCCATGCTTTCTACCGCGAGAGCCTATATGATCACCGCTCCTCACGTGGCCACTGTTCCGGGGCTGGCGATCATGCTGGTGGTGATGGGCTTCAACCTCTTCGGTGACGGTCTGAGGGACTCGCTTGATCCGAGGTTAAGAGACTGATTTGACTTTGGATTGTGGAATGCGGAATTCGGAATGAAATAAGAATAAAATTACAGACCATGTGTTAGGAAGGGTTTCATAAGAATGGGGACACTTCTGAACATAAATAATCTGAAGACCCACTTTTTTTCGTCGGGGCGGACCATCCGGGCTCTTGACGGCGTAAGTTTCCATATCGAGGAAGGAGAAGTCTTCGGGCTCGTGGGAGAGACAGGTTGCGGAAAATCGGTGACTGCCCTTTCGATTCTAAGGCTCATCCCATTTCCCCCCGGGAAGATCATCAATGGTGAAATCCTCTTCAGGGGAAGAAATCTTCTCTCCCTTCAGGAGGATGAAATGCGGTCCATCCGGGGGCAGGAGATCTCCATGATTTTTCAGGAGCCGATGACCTCCCTCAATCCCGTATTTCGCATCGGGGATCAAATGATGGAGGTGATCATGCTCCACCAAAAGTTGAATAGGTCCCGGGCCTTCGAAAAGGCCCTTGAGATGCTCCAGCGGGTCCATATCCCGGATGCGGACAGAGTGGTAAAACAATATCCGCACCAATTGAGCGGTGGGATGAGGCAGAGGGTGATGATCGCCATGGAACTCTCCTGCCATCCCTTCCTCCTGATTGCGGATGAACCCACCACCGCCCTGGACGTCACCATTCAGGCACAGATTCTCAGGCTTATTAAGGAAATAAAAAAGGAATTGCAAACCTCAATCCTTTTAATCACACACGATCTGGGGGTGATCGCCGAGATGTGCGATCGGGTGGCCGTGATGTACGCAGGCTCGATAGTCGAGGAGGCAAAGGTCGAAGAAATCTTTGAAGAACCCAAACATCCCTATACCCAAGGGCTCTGGGGAGCTATCCCGCGAGTAGATCAGGAAAAGGAAGCCCTGGTGGTCATTCCTGGGATGGTCCCGGACCTGAGTCAACCTCCGACGGGTTGTAAATTTCATCCTCGATGTCCTTATCGATTTGACCCCTGCGATCAAAAAAAACCTCCTCTTTTTCCGTTATCCCCCGGACATCTTGTCTCCTGCTATCTCTACGAAGAGGGGAAGAGCCATGAATGAACCTCTCCTCAAGGTGAAGGAACTCAAAAAATATTTTCCAATCATGCGTGGATGGCGAAAGGGAAAAACCTTTGTCCGTGCTGTGGACGGGATCGATTTTTCCATTCGTCCTGGGGAAACCCTGGGCATGGTGGGAGAGTCGGGATGTGGAAAAACAACGGTCGGAAGGCTCATCCTTAAGCTCATCGAACCCAGCGAGGGGAAAATTCTCTTTGAAGGGAGGGACCTTGCCCATCTGGATAAAAAGGAAATCCATCCCCTGAGGCATGCCTTCCAGATCATCTTTCAGGATCCCTTTGCCTCTCTCAATCCCCGGATGACCGTCAGCGCAATCGTGAGACGGCCGATGGAAATCCATGGCCTGGTGGAGCCATCTCAACGGGATGAAAAGGTCTGCCAGCTTCTCGAGTCGGTGGGGCTCATGAGAGAACATCTCAGCCGATATCCCCACGAATTTTCTGGAGGACAGCGTCAACGGATCGGAATCGCCAGGGCACTGGCCACACAACCCAGACTGATTGTGGCCGACGAACCCACTTCTGCACTCGACGTATCCGTCCAGGCCCAGATCCTTAATCTGATGAAACAACTCCAGAAGGAGCTGGGATTGACCTATCTTTTCATTTCACACAATATCAGCGTCATCCGCCACATCAGTGACCGGGTCGCTGTCATGTATTTGGGAAAGATCGTAGAGATGGCAGAAAAAAGGACCCTCTTTCAATCTCCAGCGCATCCCTATACAAAAGCCCTGTTAGCTGCCGTCCCCTCTCTTGACCCAAGGCGAAAGAGAGCTGAAATCATCCTTGAGGGAGATGTCCCCAGTCCCATCAACCCTCCCTCAGGATGCCGGTTCCATACGAGATGCCAATATACCCTTCAAAAATGTTTTGAGGAAGAGCCTTTTCCCCGGCAGGTGGAGGATACGCGATGGGTGGCTTGTCACCTCTATCCGTGAAATGAAATGATGTGCTCCAGCCAGGGAATAGAAAGTGCTGAGTGTTGGGTTTTGAGTTTGTCACTCCGAACCTAAAAAAGAGGAGGAAAACAATGTTCACGCTGATTAAAGGGGGAACCCTTTATGGTCCCGAAAAAATGGGGGATCGGGATATCCTCATTGCCGGAAGAACGATAGCCAGAGTTTCGGAGCATATTGATCTGCCAGAGCAATTCGAGACTCGGGTGATTTCGGCTTCCGGGAAAGTCGTCACGCCTGGGATGATCGATCTGCACGTCCATCTGCTGGGAGGAGGGGGAGAAGGAGGTCCTCGAACGAGGACGCCGGAGATCACTCTTTCCAAGATCACCCGTGCGGGAGTCACTACGGTAGTGGGTTGCCTTGGCACGGATGATGTGTCTCGAAGGCCTGAAACCCTTTTAGCCAAGGCCATGCAACTGGAGGAGGAAGGCATTTCAACCTATATCTATTGTGGCTCTTACCAGTTTCCGCTTGCCACCATCACTGGATGCGTCCGAAAGGATATCGCCCTTATTCCAAAAGTGATCGGCGTGGGAGAAATTGCAGTTTCTGACCATCGCTCCTCCCAACCTAGTTTCGAGGAACTCTGCCGGGTCGCGGCAGAGGCACGGGTGGGAGGGATGCTCGGTGGGAAAGCGGGATTAGTCCATCTCCACATGGGGAGTGGTAAAGGGATGCTCGATCCGATCATGCGGATTGTGAAAGAGACGGAGATCCCGATCGGTCAGTTTCTTCCCACCCATTTAACCCGGACCCTATCGCTTCTGGAGCAATCCATTCAGTTTGCCAGAATGGGAGGAAATATTGATTTCACTGTGAAGGGACAGGAGTTACAATTCCCGTTGACGACAGCCAGAGCTTTACAGATGGCGCTCAATGGAGGAGTCAGCATCGAACAGATCACGCTCAGTTCAGATTCAAATGGCTCGATGCCCGTCTACAATGAGAAAGGAGAGATCATCAAGCTGGCGGTTGGAGATATTCAATATCTCCATTCGGAATGTAAGGAATTGGTAAAGGGCGGCTTCCCCCTCGATCAGGTTCTAAAAATGGTAACCGCCAATCCGGCGAAAAGGACTGGAATCGACCGCTGGAAAGGAAGCATTGAAGAAGGTAAAGATGCGGATCTGTTGATCTTAGACAAGGATCTCGAAATAGAAACTGTCATTGCAAAAGGGCAAATGATGGTTCACCAGAAAAAAATTCTCATCAAGGGGACTTTTGAGGAGTGAAGCTCCCCGTGCTTCCGCAGGGAGCATTTTGACGACTTCGGCGAAACCCGCCGAAGCATATCCGCCTTCACTGACCCGCCCGCCGAACCTGCCTTCGCCGAAACGCTTCGTGCAGGCAGGCAAGTTCTTTGGCAGGCGGGAGCTTCGGCAGATACCTTTTCCACATTCATCCCCATTCTTCTGGACGGGGCATCCTGCGAAGGCGGGTGAGGAGAAAATCGGATGAGACCACTGATTGGAATCACCTGTTCAAGGGTGGTGGGAGGCGCCTGGGGACTTTACTCCCCGGGGCACTTCATGGATTATACCTTTGATGATTATAGCCAGGCTGTTCGTTACGGCGGAGGAGCTCCCGTGCTTCTGCCAGTGGCTCAAAATCGGGAAACCCTTCAGACCGTCCTTGAGCGACTGGATGGCCTCATCCTCAGCGGTGGACCGGATATTAACCCTAAATTCTACGGCGAACAGCCCTTAGAAGGTCTTGGAGAAATTGACGAAGGTCTTGATCAAATGGAGCTTCAGGTTGCGAAGATGGCTTTCAAAATGGGGCTTCCCATTTTCGCCATCTGTCGGGGCATCCAGATTCTAAATGTCTCCCTCGGAGGAACGCTCTATCAGGACATCGCCAGCCAGATGGAAGAAAGCATCAACCATACCCAAAAAGCAGATAAGGGAGTCAATACGCATTCGATAAGGATTCAGGGAAAGACATTGCTCCATCAAATTTTAAAAAGAAAAGTCATCTGGGTGAATGGAAAGCATCATCAGGCGATCAAGGACCTGGCAAAGGGGTTTATCGTCAGCGCTTGGGCGTATGACGGAATCATCGAGGCCATCGAATACCCGGATAGAAATTTCGTCCTTGGAGTTCAGTGGCATCCTGAAGGATCCTGGAGAGAAGATGCCTATTCAAAGAGACTTTTTCGCGCCTTTACTCATGCCGCTCGAAAGCCTTCTAAAAGACCGGGCTGAAATTCCAAGGCGCCCAACTCATCCCAGGGGAAAACCTTATACATTCTCCTCTTTCGCCAGTCTTCCCTTTTCTTTCTGGTAGGCTTCCTTGCCAGCCTCGATAGCCGTGGCCACAATTGATTTCTTTTCTTCAATAACTTCCTTCCCCTTTTCTACAACAGAGGTTACCTTGCCCTTTACCTGCTCGATCACTTCATCTGCCTTTCCTCTGGCTTCTCCGGCAAATTCCTTAATCTTTTCTCTTGTCTCCCTCCCTGACTTTGGAGCCAATAAGAGCGCAACCCCTGCTCCGATCAGCCCGCCCAGAAAGAATGAAAAGATCAATGGTCCGGCGCTGCATTCACCCTCTTCATGTTTCATGGACTGCCTCCTTTCTTTTGCCGACGGCAAAAAAGATATTCCCTTATTGATCGTCTTTGTGTTGTTTTAATAGGTTTTTCAAAAAAGTTTGCAAGCCTACCCTGATACCCGCCTTCATGCCTGAAGCCTCGGCCCTTGCCAATAAACTCACATCTCCAACCATTTCACTCACACGTCTTACATTCTCGCTTGTACCTTTCACGCTTTCACTGACCCCTTTTATTGAGTTTGAAAAATCTCTTACATCCTCAGCCACCTCATTGATATTGTCAGTAAAATTTCGAAGGCTTTTAAGAGTCCCCTGAAACTCAGCGAGAGTCGGTTTAATGGACTTCTCGGTCGTCCGGATCAACTCTTTTAATTCTTTGATGGCGCCCTTCAGTTCGATCATGACGACGATAAAGATGATGACTCCAGCTATAAAACCAAGAACAATAAGACCCAAAAAGATCGTATTCATCTCCCCTCCGCTTTAAGGCTATTTGGGTATATTATACCATAAAACTTTGATCTTTGAAAAAAACTTTTTTAAGGCAGAGACGACCTCGAATACTATCAGGGGTACTTTTTAGCCCCCCTAAAGAGAGCTCTGAAAAAGTACCTTTTGCTCTCTGATTATAGAGATTTCTGGGCTTTTTCATAAATCTCTTAAAAACACTTGACAATAATAATTCTAATATGATAATTATTCTATTAGATGAGCGCAGAGGGAATGGCAAAGTATAAAGAGGCTGGACTAAAACTGACGCCCCAGCGACTGGCGATCCTGAAGTATCTTGAAGGGAATAAGGAACATCCGTCCGCAGATGAAATCTATAAGGCGGTATCAAAAAAGTTTCCTACCATGTCCTTCGCCACCGTATATAACACCCTGGAGACATTAAGAAGGCATGGTCAGATCATGGAACTCAACTTCGACCCCTATAAGAAACGCTTCGATCCTAATCCCAAACCCCATCATCACGTCATCTGTGTCAGGTGCCAGAAAATTCTCGATGTTCAAAATCACTTTTCTCTCAAACCGCCAAAAATCGAATCTGAGGAGTTTGAAATTATCGGCAGCCACATAGAATTTTATGGGGTCTGTTCAAAGTGCAAGGATAGGTTAGGGGCTTAAAAAAGCAGAAAACTCATCCCTGTCAATAAAAATTTAATCAACAAATAAAGAGAGAGGAGGAATGTCCTTATGTCGAAGACAGAACAGTTTTTAAAGGAGGCATTTGCAGGAGAATCTCAGGCAAACCGAAAATATCTTGCCTTTGCAGGAAAAGCCGATCAGGAGGGTTATCCTCAGGTGGCGCGTCTTTTCCGTGCCGCAGCCGAGGCAGAGACCGTCCATGCCCACAGTCATTTAAGGGTTCTGGGGGGGATCAAAAGCACCAAAGAGAACCTCCAGGAGGCTATAGCGGGTGAAACCCATGAGTTTAAGAGCATGTATCCGGAGATGATCGAAGCAGCTAAATCAGAAGGCCAAAAAGATGCGGTTAGAAGTTTCAACTTTGCCAATGAGGTTGAGAAGGTCCATGCCCAGCTTTATCAGAAACTGTTAGACGGTCTGGGAAAACCTCAGGAGAATTATCCCTATTATATCTGCCCGGTCTGTGGATACACGGCTGAAAAAGAGCCTCCCGGAACCTGCCCGGTCTGTGGAGCCAAAGGAGAGATGTTCAAAAAAATAGAATAACCGGAAAAGGAGGTCTTAATGAAAGAACGAACAGGAATTATAACCATGAAGGGAAACCCCTTAACTCTAATCGGAAACGAGCTCAAAGTCGGTGACGTCGCACCTGACTTTGTCGCCTTGAACAATGATCTCTCCCCAATAAAATTTTCATCGTTTCGTGGCAAAATCTGCATTCTCTCGTCAGTGCCTTCCCTTGACACACCGGTCTGTGATATGGAGACTCGAAGATTTAATGAAGAGGCAAGCCGTCTGGGTCCGGATGTGATGATTTTAACCATCAGCATGGACCTCCCCTTTGCGCAGAAACGCTGGTGTGCGGCAAGCGGAGTGGATAAGGTTCAAACCCTGTCAGATCATCGCGATGCCTCTTTCGGCACCTCATATGGGGTGTTGATTAAAGAGCTGCGGCTCCTTGCCAGGGCTGTCTTTCTGGTGGATCGGAAAGGGACCCTTCAATATATCCAGATCGTCAAGGAGATGACGAGCGAGCCGGACTATGAAGCTATCCTGAATGCCTTAAAAAAATTGACATGAGGGGGTAAAGATATGAAGAAGATCTATTTAACAATGCCTGTCCTCACCATTCTGCTTCTCACACTGGTGTCTCCCGTTTTACCTGCCAACAAGCCGCCGGCAAAAGGTGAGACCTTACCTGTATTCAATCTTCCGATTCCTAAAAGTCCCGCTGAAAAAGGTTATCTGGGTCTCTCCGGCGATGGCCTTTTTAAAATTCCACAGATCAAAGCCAGGGTGGTGATTGTCGAAATCTATAGTATGTATTGTCCTTATTGTCAGAAGGATGCTCCCGGGATCAACGAATTCTATCAACTAATCGAGAAAAGTTCGAATCTTAAATCCAAGATTAAAATGATCGGAATCGGTGCGGGAAATACATCCTTTGAAGTGGAGGTATTTAAGAAGACCTATCAGGTCCCGTTTCCGCTCTTTCCGGATAAGGATTTTACAATCCATAAGGCTTCCGGGGAAGTAAGGACACCCTACTTTATCGTCATTAAGATCAATGATGACGGGACTCACCAGATCGTCCATGCCCAGTTAGGGGATTATCCAGGGGCCGAACCATTTCTGGAGATTGTCCTTAAGGCTTCGGGACTTAAATAAGGAAGAGAGGATGAAAAAGATAATAAGGGTTGACCTTGTCTTGATCTCAATGGCCATTTCAATCGGGGCGTTTATTCCGGCAGTTTATGGCGCATCGGACGCCTTTAAGGAGAATATTTATAAGGTGGGCGCCCTTAAACCGGTTGACAGTAAACTCAATGTGAAGGTCGGAGATCGTGCGCCTGACTTCACCCTTCCCTCTGTATCCGGAGAGAAGGTTTCTTTGAGCCAGTATCGCGGAAAGAAGAACGTGGTCCTTTCCTTTGTCCCTGCGGCCTGGACCCCTGTCTGCTCAGATCAGTGGCCTGGTTATAATATCATAAAAGATGTTTTTCAACAGAACGATGCCATCCTCTTCGGAATTACGGTGGACAATATCCCCACCCTTTTTGCCTGGACTAACCAGATGGGAAAATTATGGTTCTCTGTGCTCTCAGATTTCTGGCCTCATGGGGCCGTGGCAAAAAAGTATGGTGTCTTGCGCTCCGATGGAGTCTCAGAGAGGGCGCTTTTTGTAATCGATAAGAAAGGAACCCTTGGATATATTGACGTCCACGACATCAACAAGCGGCCTCCCCTCGAAGACCTGGTGAGTGCATTGGAGAAACTTAAAAGATAGAACGATGAACCACATTTATTTTTCATCGTTCATCGTTCATTGTTCATGGTTCATCGTTTATCGTTCATCATTCATCGTCATATTGTAATGATTTCCCCTTCGATCTTTTCTCCGATGTTTAGAATTCCAAGGGTGGCACCATGCCAGAAAGAGCGAGTAGGAGAGCCGGGGTTGAAAAAAAAGCTGTTCTTCACCCGGTGATTGGCAGGAGCATGGGTATGGCCATAGATGATCGCATCCACCTCATCAAATTCGTCTCTGATCCTTGACTCGATTCCGAAGGGCGCCCCGCCTCCGTGAATCAAACCTATTCGAAATCCCCCTAATTCAATGACCTGTTTCTGCGGAAAGACCTTCCGGATTTCATAAGGGTCCATATTCCCGCAAACAGCAATCAACTCTTTGATTCCAGAAAGGTATTCTGCAACAGACCAACTTACAAAGTCCCCTGCATGAACAATCTTCTCCACATCCCCGAAATGGAATTCCATCATCTTTTTGAATTCAGAATTTGGTTCCCTTAAATGCGTATCGGAAAGGACACCAATCTTCATATTAAACTCCGGTATCGGAATAGAAATGGAATTTATGTTATTTAAAAAAGGGAGTCTTGTCAATTTACATGATGCATTTCCCTTTTTTTCCTAATCTGGGTTATAATAAAAATGTGGCGATTGGTCGCAAAAAGAAGGCCCTTGTCCATATTGCAAAGGAGGACCTCCACCTCGATGAGGAATCTTATCGCCAGATTCTCAAGGGAGTGGCAGGGGTGGAGAGTTCAACCCAGTTGAACAAGGAAGGGTTTGAAAAGGTGATGAGACGTTTTCAGGAGATGGGATTTAAAGGCCTCCTCCCCCATCCCTATCATCCCGCCCCAAAGGGCAGGCTCATCCCTTCAGACAGCCCCCAGGGCCTGGAATCGATCACCTTGAGCCAGAACGATTTTATTTCTTATCTTCTGGAAGGGTTAAAGTGGGAGGAGGGACATTACCACGCCTTCTGCCAGCGCATCATCAAAAGCCCCCAACCGCGGACCAAAAGGGACGGGCAGAAGATCATCATCGGTCTTATGGCCATATTGAGAAAAAAAGCAATCCAGAAAATGTAACCCCCCTACCCCTCCCTCCCCCGCAAGTGGGGAGGGAAAAGGGGAGGGGGAAGGAGAGAGCTATGAAAAAATATATCATGATCGGTCTGGCAGTTCTATTGATCGCTTCTCTGGGGCTTGTCACCCTCAGTAAGGAAAAAATTCCTCCCTTCATTGAAATGGAGGTGAAGGGAGTAAGGATAGATCCCGTTGGTCAGAGCCCGGTCGTCATCCTTGCTGACAGGGATGGGAAAAAAGCGCTCCCCATCTGGATCGGTCTTCTTGAAGCCAATGCCATCGATAAAGAGCTTAAACAGGTTTCCTCTCCAAGGCCAATGACCCATGATCTCCTTCATTCCATTCTGACACAGACGCATATGAAGGTGAAGGAGGTAAAGATCGTCGATCTCAAAGAACAGACCTATTATGCCACCCTCTTTCTTATTTTGAACAAAGGGCTGATCGAAGTCGATGCCCGACCGAGCGATGCCATCATCCTCGCACTGAAATCGAAAGTCCCGATTCTCGTCTCTGCCAAGATTTTGGAGCAACAGGGGCTTGCCCTTTCCAGGCAGGAAGGAATTGGGGAACGGCATGGAATTCGGATTCAGGAACTCACACCCTCCCTCGCCTCTCACTTCAACTTCAAAGGGCAAAAGGGGGTGCTGGTTTCCGAGGTGCTGACAGGGAGCATCTCGGAGGCCTCCGGAATCAAGGCAGGAGATATCATTACCAAGATCAATTTAAAAGAGGCGGGAAGCATTCAGGAATTTGAAGAAATCTTTGACAAGGCCAAGGCGGGCGATTCGCTACGGATCTTACTTTTTAGAGATGAAAAATTCCAGGAAGTAAATCTATTCCTGAAACCCTGATCCAAACTGAAAAGGTATTTTGGGATGTGCCTTGAAAGAGAGGACCCCTCACCACCTTTCTCTTCCCCATCCCCGACCGCAACTCCGATTCCCCCATCCCTTCTCCTTTAACGATTCTCCGCCAAGGTCACTAATCAGGCACTTTACCAGAAAGTCTCAGAGTTTCCTTTTCTTTAAGTTGTTTTAGAACCTACGTTTACTCCCGTTGTTGTAAGGATAGCAAAAATAATAGCTTGATTCAGGATGCCATGCAATGTATCTCTTCGAGAGTCACACACGGTTCATGGCCGAATGTCAACATTAAAGCCCCCCCATGTTTACAAAGAAGAAGTGGTATTCTGGTTTGCAGATCTTTTCGTGCCTCATCCAACCTATCGCTTTTGATTTTCGCCCTTTCACTCCTATAATCCCCCCTTTATCGCCTTATGGATCTTTTCATCACCAAACTGTTTATAAAGCATGATTTGTCAAATAAGATGATCTCAAAACTGAAACTCTTAACAAGGAGGAACAATGGATATGGCCCTAATCGAAATGCAAAACATAAAAAAGGACTACTTCTTGGGTGAAACAGTAGTGCATGCCCTCCAAGGGATTGACTTACAAATAGATAAAGGAGAGTTTGTGGCCATATGGGGACCCTCCGGCTCTGGCAAAACCACGCTTCTGAACCTTATCGGCGCCATTGATGAACCATCGACAGGGGATCTGGCGATTGCTGGCAAGGAAGTTCGGTCTTTGTCAGATAACCAAAGAAGCGAGCTTCGTAATGAAACGGTCGGTTTTATATTTCAAGGTTTTAACCTAATCCCGGTTCTCTCCGCCCTGGAGAATGTGATGCTCCCTCTTCAAATTAAAGGTGCATCTTTCGGAGAAGCTAAAGCCAAGGCCTTGAGCCGTTTAAAGCAAGTGGGCTTAAGTGAACTTATCCATAATCGCCCGGCCAAAATGTCAGGAGGGCAACAACAAAGGGTGTCGATTGCGAGGGCATTGGTAAATGATCCCTCTTTGGTGATTGCCGATGAACCGACCGCCAATCTGGACACTGAAACAGCCCGCATGATCATTTCCATCATGCGCGAGCTGAATGAAAAAGATGAGATCACTTTTATTTTTTCTACCCATGATCAACGGCTCCTGGATCAGGTCAAACGCCTGGTGCGCCTGGAGGATGGACGAATCGTCGATGGAGGGATGAAGCGATGAGAAAATGGATGAAAATAGCAATTCGCAATATTCTAAGAAATAAGCGCCGGTCCTTTGTCACTTTGCTCGCGATAGGTGTGGGCTTTTCAGCGATCAGCCTCTTTCGCGGTTATGTCAGTAATACCTATTCCGGATTAAGGGAATCAGCTATTCGAGGCGAGGGCCTGGGTCATCTAACTATCTACAAGGCTGGCTGGCTCGAGAAAGGGAAACTTGATCCTGAGCGATATATGTTTTCGAAAGCGGAAGTCGACAAAATAACGAAACTGGTCACGGAAGAAAATGAGGTCATTTTGGCTACCCCTCAGATTCAGGTTGCCGGTATTGTCTCGAATGGAACCACCTCTACCATTTTCATAGCCCAGGGAGTCGTTCCCAGGGATGATAAGACTATTAAAGGAGCCTGGGCTGCTTTTAGGCCCATTAATGGAGAGGGATTACATGAGCAGAAGACTTATGGAGTGGAGATTGCCCAGGATTTAGCCAAGTATCTCAACCTCAAACCTGGCAAGGACGGGGTTGTGATGGTCACTACCCTTAGCGGGCAGATGAATGCCATGGACATACAAGTTGCGGGTGTATATGATTCTGGGTCGGATGCCACTAATGACAAATACATGCGTTTCACTTTTGACTTCGCACAGTCCCTTTTTGACACGAAAATGGCTGAAAGAATCGTTTTACTGCTGGAAGACTGGGGAAAGACCGAGAAGATGCGTGCGCTCCTTCTGACCAAACTAACCAAGGCAGGCATTGCCTGTGAGATAAAGACCTGGAACGAACTATCCTTATTCTATTCAAAGGTTAGAGGGATGTTTGATATGATCTTCCTATTCCTGTTCTCCATTATCTTAGTCATCGTTGTTATGAGCACTGTCAACACGATGGGTATGGCAGTTTTAGAGAGAACCAGAGAGATTGGAACCCTGAGGGCCTTGGGCTTAAAGAGAAGGGGTACATCGCTGCTCTTCGCGATGGAAGGCGGCCTGTTGGGCCTTTTCGGCAGTTTCATAGGAGTAGTATTGCATGTGAGCGTGTGGGCCATTATTCGAGCTTTCTCCCCGACCTACACACCTCCGGGTGCTTCTACACCTGTGCCATTAATTGTCAACCTTGTACCTCAAACCATGTTCGTGTTGATGCTCTTTCTGATTTTCCTTTCTTTGTTAGCTGCTATCATCCCGGCGAGGCGTGCGGCCAAACAAAATGTTGTGGACGCCCTGGGACACGTGTAAATATATTAGAAGGAGGAAGATGATGAATTGCCAACATAAAAAACGAGATTTGATTCTTTTAGTTTTTACACTTGTTTCTTGTCTGGGCTTTTTCCTCCCTTCGCTTCATGCCGCCATGGACCCCAAGGAGATCCTCATAAAAGCGGATGGAGCTCGGGGTAACGTGGGAGGAGTAGAGTGGGAGATCGACATTGAATCCGTTGAAGGAGGGCGTCAACAACAAAGAACAATCAGGGTAACTGCTCGTGATTTCAACTCACTGGCAGACTTTCTTGCTCCAGCCAATGTGAAAGGCCAAAAGTTATTGATGCTAGACCGCAATATGTGGTTTGTGAAACCAGGTCTTTCTAAAGCAGTCCCTATCTCTCCCCGGCAAAAACTAATGGGCGGTGCTGCCAATGGCGACATAGCATCGACCAACTATGCCGGCGACTATCAAGCCATTCAAAGTTTGGAGGACACGGCGAATGGAGAGCCCTGCTATCTCTTTGATTTAAGCGCAGTGGATAAGAAGGCTACTTATGACCGGATTAAATACTGGGTATCCAAAGAGCGGCTGGTGGGCCTCAAGGCTGAATTTTACACGGTTTCAGGAAAAATGTTTAAGACCGCCACATTCGAATATGAAAACAGCATCACTGTCGATAGTAAGCCGCAACCATTCATTTCCAAAATGGTTATTACGAGCGCCGTGCTGAAAGAGGATGTCACAACCATGTACTTTCGCAAGGTATTGATCAAGAAGGTTCCTGATTCCGTTTTCAACCTAAACCTGCTGTTAAAATAGTACCTTTCAAAATGAGTACATGCCTTAGAATGAAGAATCGCCTTTTCACAGTTGTTGTTTTATTAATGGTTGGTTTAGGATGCTTGCCAGAGACAGGAATGGCCGGTGAGGATAGTCATACAGCCCTTGCCGTGATCCAGAAGACATTGGCCGAGCGCTTCTCGTGGGATTTGCGGATTTTGACCTATGGTATTATCCAGGAGCCTTCCAATTCAAGCCAAAATTCTGAAAACAACTTTCTGCAAATTCCGCATTACACGGCAGATCTGGAAATACGGCCGGATCTTCGTCTAAACATAGACCCTTTAGAGCTAAGCGCTAAACCCAGAATGAGACTTGAGTATAGCATCTGGCGAGAAGGGTACCGCAAGGGAGAGTCAGAATGGGATGACGATTGGTACATCAATGAGTGGTTGGCAAGATGGAAGGTGTGTAACAATCTATTTATATCCTACGGCCGCGAAAACCTGCAATGGGGGCCTTCTTTTCTTTTTTCTCCTTCAAATCCCTTTTTCCAGGATAATGGTCGTCGTAACCCCTACCTGGAAGTGCCGGGCATGGATTTCGGCCGGTTGGTCTGGATCCCGGAAAGTTCCTGGACGATATCTTTCATCGCCAATACAGATGAAGGACGTAACAAGACCGCATCCGGCTTTCCGATTGGCTTTCCTCAAGGTACACCATTTAAAAAGACTTATGCCTTGAAGATAGATTATACAGGCCGGCAGAATTATGGTTCAATCATCTTCTCGCATAGGGAGGATTCCCTGAATTCATTGGGGTTTTTTGGAGGATGGACTATTTCCGATGCCATCCTGCTCTATGGCGAGGGAGTCATTACTCAAGGTAGTAAGGCATTATACCCCAAGAGGGATAGCTCCCCTTTCGGGGCTTCAATGCAAAAACTCCATCAAGACGATTCCACTATTAAACCGGTTCTCCTCATCGGAGGCTCCTACACTTTTGCAGCGAGTGGAACCTTGTCGATGGAATACGCCTATTATAGCCCAGGGTACAGCGATGCTGATTCAGATACCTACTACTCCTTAAGGCGCAGGGCAGCAGGAGCTATCAGCTCTAACGGTTTGGTATCGGCATTGGGACAAAAAAACCTCACCGAAACGGCCAATACGGGATTAAGATTCTTGCGAAAGAATTATGCACTGTTCCAGTATACTCAGAATAATATCAAAAACAAAATCGATCTTACCTTACGCTGGACCCAGAATTTGAATGATGGATCTGGTCAATTTACAACGGTTGTGTCATATTCTATGGGTAATCATCTGGAGTTGTTTTCCGTCGGTACCGTAATGGCAGGTGGTAAGAATACAGAGTTTGGGAGTATCCTCGATTATCAATGGATAATCGGTTTAAAGTATAGTTTCTGATATAGAAAGCACCGGGTAACCCGAGCATGGAACAAAGCGAAATTTATATCAAGCATTATATCAATGCGAGAAATGTTCTTATTGATTTACTCTATACAATTATCATATCCACCTTGATCGCCGCTTTCTTGACCTTTACGGGCATCACCACAAAGTCCTTTATCATTAATTTAATTGTGTCTCAATCTTTCGGGATCTCTATTTGCTCGATTATTATGTTTTTACTCTGGATATTTAAACCAGAGAAGAGTGCGTCCCTTGCTTTCATATTCACAATAGGCGTTGGCAGTGGAATCCTGATCGGCCTGCAAATAGGGCCTTTTGTCCTTCAGCAGATCTTTTCCATCGCCCTGAAGCCACAGGATAGAGGTCTTCTTCAGACTATCATCATTGCCATCGCCTTCGGTAGTGCTGTCAGTTATTTCTTCTACGCCAGAGCAAGATTAAGAGTGAGTGAGGAAGAGATCCAGCAGGAAAGGATCAAACGTCTTTCCAGCGAAAAAGAAGCCCTTGAGGCCAATCTGAGACTGCTCCAAGCACAGATCGAGCCCCATTTCTTGTTCAATACCCTTTCCAATATCCTGAGTCTGATAGATACAGACCCGACCAATGGCAAGTCCATGTTAATGGATCTGATTCATTATCTGCGCACCTCTCTGTCAAGGACATTTCCTGATCCAATCACATTGGATCAGGAAATAGACATGATCAAAGCCTATCTTAATATTCAAAAAATCAGGATGGGCGAAAGGCTGCATTTCAAGATCGAGCTTTCTGATGCAGTCCGGAAACATCCCTTCCCGCCTATGTTGCTTCAGCCTCTGGTAGAGAATGCCGTAAAACACGGGCTTGAGCCCAAAATGGAGGGAGGAGCAATCATGATAAAGGTTGGAGAAGAGGATGAAGTCATAAGAATCGAAATCAGCGATGATGGTCAAGGATTCTCCTCTTTCAACAAGACCGGGGTAGGTATCGGAAACGTGAGAGAACGCATTAGATTGCTTTATGGAGAAAAAGGGCGTTTAATATTAGAAGAAAACAAGCCAAATGGAGTAAGGGCGATCATCGAGGTGCCCAAGCATGATCTACAAAGCTATTATTGCTGATGATGAAAAGGAGTTGAGGACATACCTCAAATCCATTCTATCAGAGATTTGGCCGGAGCTCTTGATTTGCGGCGAGGCCAAAAATGGTAAAGAAGCCCTTGAATTAGTGGAATCAAAACGGCCGCAGATCGCCTTCCTTGATATCAGAATGCCTGGTCTTTCAGGTATGGAGGTGGCAAAAAGAATCGCAGGTCTCTGTCGTATCGTATTTGTAACCGCCTTCGATCAGTATGCAGTAGAAGCCTTTGAGAAGGAGGCTGTTGATTATCTCCTCAAACCTGTATCGAAAGACAGACTGATTCAGACCATTCAACGCCTCAAGAACCAATTGAGTTCTTCCACTGAACCACCTGCAAGGCTGGCTGAGGTTGTAGAGCAGGTCCTTTCCAAGTTGCCGGGTAGGGGGGGGTCTGATTTCCTGCGTTGGATTAAAACGCAAAACAAAGAGAGTATCCGTCTCATACCAGTGGAGGAGGCAGACTACTTCAAGGCCGAAGATAAATACACTCTGGTCATAACGAAAGAAGGGGAGTCCCTTATTAAAAAGAGCATTAAAGAATTGGTCCAGGAACTCGATCCCGGTCAATTCTGGCAGATACACCGGGGAACCATAGTGAATGTCTCCAAAATAGACAAAGTGAGTCGTTCACTCACAGGACGGGGAATATTGAAACTTAAAGAAAGACCGGAGCTTCTCACCGTAAGCCGCAACTACCTACATTTGTTTAAACAAATGTAACCGGCCCGAAACCGAATACTTTTGATGACGGCTTTATGATGAGTTCAAAAAAGGGACCGAGAGATCACAGCATTCAAAGCCTCAGTTCAGAAGCCGTTTGACGATCGGGACCTTGAAGAACTGGACTCCTTCTTCCTTCAGGATTACTTCCTCCTCTGTCGTGGCCGTTCCCCGGATGTTTCTCTTTTCTTCTTCTCCATGGTGGATTTTGAGCGCCTCCTGGGCAAATTTGGCTCCCACATCTTCGAAGTGTTTGTCCACATACTCATGAATTAACTGCAAGGCCTGCTGAGCAACCTCCTCTCCCTTCTTTCTCTCTCCATCGCTCTTCTTAATCATGAATGGAGAAAAGGTTTTCACCACCTGGGTATCATCGCAGATGGGGCAGTTGATGATGCCGGCAGACTGCTGCTCCTCAAAGCAGGAGCTGTCTTTAAACCAGCACTCAAAAAGATGGCCATTGGAACAGATGAGATCGTAAGCAATCATTCTGACACCCCAATATAATTTAACACCTTCCTCCAAATTTTGGCAAACTATTTCTCGCAATTGCAAAGGAGAAAAAAAAGGGGTAATATTTAATATAAAAGAAAGGAGGCAACCATGAGAAAAAAGTTATTCCATCAGGGGATTTTCATATTTCTCTTGTTACTGCTCCTTCTCCCCCTTTCCAATGCGGAAGCGAAGAAAAAGGTGGAGTTGGTTGGGAGAGAGATACTTAATTTTACCCTACCCTCCACCCAGGATCGTGTGATCACTTACGCCGATGAGTATTATGGCAAGTACCACCTGGTCATCACCTTTTTCCCTGCGGCCTTCACACCCATCTGAACAGGCGAGATGGAGGGCCATCAGAGGAACCTCTACCTCTATGAGCGCTTCAACGCCCGGGTCCTGGGCGTCAGTAGGGACGATGTGATAACTTTAAAATACTTTGCCAATAGCCTCGATTTAACCTTCCCTCTCCTTTCCAATGTCACCTCTTTTCTGGGTGTCAGTGTCGATGCTCAACCTGATGGTAGGCCCATCTTCAGCAGGCGGACGATTATCATCGACAAGGCAGGTATCATTCGTTATGTGAGGGATGGTTCGCCGGATTTCAAGGATATCCTCCTCTTCCTTAAAAAACTGAACCAGAAAGGAGGAAAACCATGAAGAGAATAAGTCTTCTGTTCCTGTGTTTGTTTTTAATGATGGCCTGGCTTTCCGGATGCGCAACCTTTGAGACAGAGAAAAAGGCTGTTCCCTATCGGTTGACCGCCCAGGGAACGGTGATCTGGGAGGACGAGTTCGAGTTTTTACCTCCCCCTCCAGACTGGAAACTCCTCCGGGTGGAGGGAGAAGGAGGGGACATTAACTTCGGGTTTACGCGATCAGACCCCGGAACCTTCCCCTCGATGACTTCATTCGCTTACGATGAGGAACCCTTCGGCTGCTCAACCAAATTTGAAGACAGGGAAAGAGAGTTTTTCAAACGGTTTCTCTTTAATGCCATCCTCCAGTTTCAGGTATTAGAGAAAAAGAAGACTCAGGTGCTTGGTGGAGAAGGACTGGAGGTGGTCGTTGAGGGAAAGGACCCGGTCAAAAAAGAGAAAGTGAGGGCCAAAGTCGTCTTTGGCAAACGGGGCGAACGGATCGTGGGTTTCTATATCACCCAGTGGAGGCATTTGGACGGGACCTATGACCTCTCAGCTTTTGAAGTCTTTGACAGATTTGTGAAGTCTTTTAAGCTTCTCAAAAAATCTTTTTATGAAACCCTATAGAAAGGTTGGGTTGTTGATTTATTGAATAAAAAAGGGTGAGAGAAATCTTCTCTCACCCTTTTTTATTCAGCGAAGTCACGCCCAGGCAGAGGACAAATCCGATCAACGAGACGAAAAGGGTCAACTGAAAAGAACCTGTCAAATCTCTCAGATATCCTCCGAGAATGGTCCCTAAAAACTGTCCGATGCCATGGACCAAGGTTACCCAGCCATAGAGGGTCGCACTTTTCTCCGTCTCCTCATCACCCACGCATGCCGCAATCACTGTAACCGTTCCTAAAAAGGTCGCCCCAAAAAGAAAAGCTGAGAGGCCAAGAAGGAAGGTCTGATGAAACAGCAGGGGGATCAATACAGATAAGGAAATCAAGCCATTGTTCCAGACCAAGGCTTCCCTTCTGCCTATGCGGTCTGAAAGGAATCCCCATATCCATCCGCTCACCACGCACATCCAGCCGAAAATCGACCAGATCGCTCCCGCAACTCCCTCTGTCAGTCGGATCTCTTCGACGAGAAAAGCAACAAAATAGGTGACATAGATGTTGTAGGCCAATCCGAAAATAAAATAGATGAGAAAGATGGCCCGAAGGGTCAGACCGCTACCTTTGACCCTGTCTGGCCCTAGAGCGGTCCTTTGGTCGCCCTGGAGCAAAGGGGGGGCCTTGTGGGATGGTTTCTCCTTTAAAAGAAGGAATGAAATAAGCCCGACCAGAAGGGTAAGCAAAGCCATAAAAATCCAGCACTCCCTCCATGCCTCTCCGCCCAGAGTGGAGAGGAGATAGGGAAGCAGAAGGCCCGTGATGATGATTCCAAACCCTGTCCCTCCCGTGACAATCCCTAAGGCTCCACCCAATCTCTCTCTTTCAAACCATGTCATGGGCAGGGTGGTCATGGAAATATGAGCCCCTCCCCCAGCGCCTCCCATGGCAAAAGTGAAGAAGAGAAGGGGAATAAATTCTGACAACCTGCTGATAAAGAACATGGAGATTGTTCCGCATAGCATCGAGGTGATGACAATTCTTTTGGAACCGAACCGTGTCGCCAGAATTCCGCCAATCAAAGAAAAAAGGAGGTATCCCGCAAGGATGCCACCGCTCAGAAGCCCCATCTCGAAGTAGTTGAATCGAAGGGACTCCCTCATGCTGGGGAGCAGCATGGGATAGGCAAAACGGCCAAACCCCAGACCTGCCATCTTGACGAGAACTCCTACTCCGACAATGATCCAGCCATAGTAAACCGTTTTCATCGCCTTAGACCATATCCTCCAATATTGACGAAGTCAACCCTTTCTGATATGGATAAATCGAGACCAGAGAAAGGAGAAAAGGTCAATGAAGGAAATGGTTCATCAATCTGTTTTAGAAGTGGTTCAGGGGGATATTACCCAGCAAGATACCGAGGCCATAGGAAATGCGGCCAATTCCCGGCTGGCAGGAGGGGGTGGTGTCGATGGCGCCATCCACCGGGCTGGTGGACCTACGATTATGGCTGATCTTAGGGCGAAATATACCGGATGCCCCACGGGGTCGGCGGTCATTACGGGTGGAGGGAATTTAAAGGCAAAATATGTGCTTCATGCTGTTGGTCCCATCTACTCCGGATCCCCAAAAGATGCTCAGCTCCTTTCGAGCGCCTATAGGACCTGCCTGGAACTCTGCACCCAGCATCAAATCTCTGCTATCGCTTTTCCCTCGATCAGCACGGGTGTGTATGGTTACCCTGTGGAGGAAGCATCCCGTGTTGCTTTAAAAACAGTGAAGGACTATTTGAAGGGCCACCCCGAAATCAAACTGGTGAGATTCGTCCTCTTCGACTCAAAAACTTACAGCGTCTATGAGGAGGCGTTGAAGGAACTAACCAAAACGGAATAAAATTCCAAATCCCCCCAAAACTTCACCTAATACTGTTTAATGGAAGGTAAACCCGAAAGTCGTGGATACCTGCTTAAAAGAGAGAATGATCAAAATCAGCGGCGGCCCTTAACCGTCCGTTGGAGTGACTTAGGCAATTCTTTTTCTATCTGTTCATAAGACAAATGGGGAAGACTTGCCTGTTTGCGGGCATGCTCAATCGTCATGGCAACCAAATTGCCACCGGTATCGAGATCGATATAAATATTTTCATTTATCTCTTTGGTTTCAGCAACCTTGCGGTCGGAAAACTCAACTAAGGCTGTGTCGGTGTCTGAAAAATACTTTATCTTCATTTCGTTCCTCCCTTAAATCTCCTATCAAAAAAAACATTATGAACTGTTTCTCCGTCTGGAAGCAAGATTACTCGGAGAAACCTTCCCTCCTCCCTGATCTTTTTCCACTTTCGAATCCTCTTATCCGACTGAACCTCCATAAAGTCTGGGTTCTTAATCGCATCTTCAATCCACTCCATCTTTATTTTAGCACGATCAGGTCTCTGCATCGTATAGAGGAAATATTGAGTAAATTTCATCTTCTGGTTTTTTCGCCTAACAATAATTATGCTGCGGCGATGTTTATCATAAAAACAAAATCTTCCAGCCCCTTGAGGGAATTCTCAGGAACAGACTTGTTAATTGTGAAACCTGGTTATTAATATACACGTTTTTAAAACTTTTGGGAAGTGAGAAAGGAATTTGCAAGCATAGGGATTAGTGGCTACGATTACAATTGGTCGCTCCTGCCAAGTTCAGGAGTCTGATGATGATAGGTGGGTCTGTTGAGGGTCTTCCTGGTAATCCCTGTAAGCATTTTTTAGTTGATTGAGGACACGGGTTGACTTCTTCATAAGGGAAGGGATCTCTTTTAAAGGAAATTTCTTTAAGATGTAAAGGATCTGTTTACTCATGGGAACCGCTTTTTTATAGAGATCATAATATTCTCGATAGAACTCATTGAGCGGAAGAGACGTCGGGAGCAAAGTATGAATAAAGTCGAAGTAGTCATAGTCATGGGTGATCAATTGATCCTTCACCTCTTCATAGAGGTCAGTGCCGGGCAGAGGGGTAAGTACCGCAAAGCTGGCGAAACTTAATCCCAGCTCCCGGCAATATTGCCTTAGGGCTCTGAAATCCGCTTTGTTGAATTCCTGTCTCACGATGAAAGAGGCATAGACCTCAATATCAAGATATTGAAGGATCTTTATCGCCTTCTTATTGTCACCTGCTGTGGAGCCTTTCCGAATGTAGCTGAGGTCTTCGTCTTTGAGGAATTCGAGCCCTACAAAGACCCTTTCAAGACCAATCCCTCTCCACATCTCCAGAAGTTCAGGATTTCTGCAAATGGTATCGCTTCTCCCATAAAGAAAGTATTGCTTTCTTATCCCTGCCTCTTTGATCAGCCCTGCAAGCTTTTTCATTCTTGAAGCATCGACGAGTGATTCATCGTCAGCAAAGAAGACGAATTCCTCTGCCAAGCCAGCTAACTCCTGGACAACGCTCTCCGGATTTCTCCTCAAATAACGCCCCTCCGCCAGTTTCCACTGGGCGCAAAACTTGCATCGAAATGGACATCCCTTCGAGGTCCGTATCGACGCCAAGGGCCTCATCCATTCTGAGTAGTAGTGACTCCGGTACTTCTTTGTTAACTTCCTCTCCGGAAAAGGAAAGCGATCGAGATCGGCTATCGCCTGACCATCGGTTCTGACAAGGCGATCCCCTTTCGGAATGGCGATTCCTGGGATGCCATCTAAGCTCTCTCCTCTCTCGAATCTTGTGATGATTTCCTGGAATGCAAAGACCCCTTCCCCAATGACAATGAGATCAACAAACGGGGAAAGGAAGTCTTCTGCCACCATGGTAGCATGATGACCACCCACCACCGTGAGAACCTGAGGATTCCATGCCTTTATCTCTTCAAAGAGCCTTCTAACCATGTTTACATGCACAGTGTATGCGGTGATGCCAACAACGTCAGGGAAGAAGTCTGCGAAAATTCCTTGCAGGTCCTTTTCGAGCCGGAGGTCAAGGATTCTTACATCGTGGTCCTTTGCCACTCCTGCGGCGATGTATTCAAGGGCAAGTGGCTCATAGATAAACACGTCCTCTCCGCCTATGGTTAAAGGCGCTTTGGCCGGTTCGATTAATAATATTTTCATCCAGTCTTCTCTCGCTTTACTTTTTTGGTCTTGAAAAAGTGAATCCCTGTTCCTGTTTGGGCTCGATAAAACTATCGACTCCCTTTTTTAAAATCAATGACACCAGCTCATCCGCTCTGGAGGTCACTATGGTTTTCCATCGGGTGATGTTGCCTTTGAGTTCACCTTTGCGAATCATATCGTTAATCCTGTCAACATCAAATATCCTAAACGAGAAGCGGCCGTCGTCTGAAATTTTATAAGGGACGATGTAATAGCCCAATTCCTCCGCATCTTCCTTTTTGGCAATCATCTCCCTTTCTTTGAGACAAAGAAATTTTTCCTGCTTAATTTGGGTGGTATAACCCTCATAGATATCGAGCTTGATTTTATTCTTAGAATCTATCTCAACACTAATAATATCTATCCACCCTGATTTTCGTGGATAAATATATAGCCTCACCTTTTCATCCTTCTCGGTTATCTCCCATTCGCCCAATAACGCCGGATCCGGTTCCGATGACTTAGGCGGAGGAATCGGGTTGATAAACTCAGCCACACAGGAAGTGAGCAAAGGGATTAATCCAAACCACAGGGCCAATAGACGAACACAGCGAAACTTTCTTGGCATGAATCTCCTCCTTTTTAACCAGTCATCATTAAACCTGCTGAAAATACAAACAATTTCATCACCTTGTTTCAAATCGCTTAAAATAAGCCTTATTGCTGTAAAAAGATTAAAAACTTTTAATCTTTTTTTAATCCTCCTCTAATGTGAGTGGTGTATACTTATTCTCAACGAAAGAGAAAATTCTCTTTCCTCCTCCTCCTTAAAAACCTTAACCCAATTAAATCCACCAAGCCAAAGGCTCGGTGGATTTTTTATTTTAATTGATTGAAATCGAACCCCTCTTTCAAGATGGAATTCTTGATCTCCTTGATGTCCACCTCCTTTTCGATGGCACTGAGTAGCTCTGCCCTTCCTCTGGTCTCCCCAAGCAGGATACAACCGACGATTTTATCCTCCTTGAATGTGACCTTGCAGTAGCTGCATTTCTCACGATCACTTCTCACCACACACTCGAACTTCCCCTCTGCGTCGATTTCCCCTGCGGAGGTGAGATCAATTCCTACCACCTTAAGGGTATTGGAAACAACCGTGCCTTCATAGGACTCATTTCCTCCTGCCATATTGACTCCGGCAATCTCGCCCTGTTTCTGGGCAGCAGGCCAGATCCCATAAACTCGGCCCCGATGTTCTGCCACATCTCCAGCCGCAAAGATGTCTTTGGCCCTCGTTTCCAGCCCGTCATTGACCAGAATTCCATTCTTCATCTCCAGCCCCATCTCCTTGGCCAGTTGAATATTCGGCCTTACCCCTGCAGAGATGATCGCCATCTGGCCTTCTACCACCCTGCCATCCTTAAGGCGGACCCCCTCAACCTTCTCTTTCCCCAGAATCTCCTCGGACTGTCCATTGAGAAAGAAGAAGAAACCCATGGTTTCCATCTTTGCCTGAAGGATCTGGGCACCCTCCGGGTCCATCTGTCTTGGAAGAATTCTGGGATTATGCTCAATCACTGCCACCTTAATGGACCGTCTCAATAAGGCTCCGCCTGTCTCCAAACCGACCAGCCCCCCTCCAATGAGGATCGCCTGGCTGATCTTCTCTGAGAATGCTTTCATTCCAATCGCATCCTTCATCGTTCGAAGGGTAAAAACTCCTTCCTTTTCTGTCCCCTTGATGGGAGGCACAAAGGCGTTCCCACCTGTGGCTATAAGCAGGCTATCATAAGAATAAGTTTTCCCCTGTTTGCTCAAGACCTCTTTTTTGTCCGGACGAACCTCAACAACCGGCTCTTCCAGATGGAGGGAGATGTTTTTCCCCTGATAAAACTCTTTGGTGTGGATGGTAATCTCCTTGATCGCCACCTCTCCTGCAACCAGTTCCGGGAATCGAACCCGGTAGTAAAAGGGATAACCTTCCCCTGTAAAGATGTGGATTTCACCCTTTGGGTCTCTTTCTCTGATCCTGACCGCTGCCCTTGCGCCTGCCACTCCGTTTCCGATGATGAGATACCGTTTCATTTACAGCCTCCTCTGAGATGGAAAGTCGAATGTGGAACGCGGAGGGTGGTTTTTAAAAAATCTGCTTCTACTTTCCACATTCCACTTTCCACACTCTGATGTTATAGATACCAAAATTTCCATGCCCAAACAAGAAGTTTTTAGAAGGAAGCATCTCCAATATCGTGATGACAGAATGGACTCCAGAGGGGCAGGTAGGCCAGACTCCGAAATCTTTAGGATTGCGGATCATTAGAGGTTTAAGGGAAACTTTCGTAGTCAATGGAAATGAGGTTTTTATTGGTCTTGGAGCATCTTGAGTCAATCCTTAAGCGGTGCCGCCCTAAATCTTTCCCGCCTGCCCCTCTGGATTTGGCATTCCCATGGATTTCTATCACTGGAAAAGAGATGCTTACTTTTAGAAAAACACAATGGTATTTTGGACGAAAAAGAGTTAAAATTGTTGTTATGTTTAATGGGGGGAAGAGATAAATCATGGAGGTGAAATGATGAAATTATTAACCCTCATCATATCTTTTTCGATGGCTATTGGATGTTTAACCCCTGCCTTTTCTGCCGAGGCGCCAAGGATAACCAAAGAGGAGTTGAAGGCTTTGCTCGGCAATCCGGATCTCGTCATCATCGATGTCCGTTATGGCAGGGATTGGACCAACAGTGATATAAAGATCAAAAGCGCCGTAAGAGAAGACCCGGATGATTTAAAATCCTGGGCAAACAAATACTCACCGGATAAGACCATTGTCCTTTACTGAACCTGACCCAGTGAAGGGACCAGTGCCAGTCTGGCACAGGAACTAATTGAGATGGGATTTAAGAAAGCCTTCGCCCTCAAAGGCGGCTGGAAGGAATGGTCTAAAGCAGGCTATCCGATAGAGAAGAAGTGATATTCTCGCCCATCATTCTCAATGCTGGATCGTCACTAAAAGTTTCTCTGGATCAGCCCATTGATGTTGCATTAACCCTTTCGATGGCTGACCTGAAAGCGCTGTTTATCGACCCGGAGAGGGGCCAGGTCCAATATCATGCGATCCGCAACTCTGAGAAGTTTGAAAAGTATAAAGACCTCACGAAAGGATTGCAATCCTTCGATCTCCAATCCTTAAAAGACCGCGGACAGAGACTTGCCTTCTGGGTTAATATTTATAATGCAGCCGTGATCCACGGGGTCATCGAGCTGGGGTTAAAGCATTCGGTCAAAGAAGTTTATAATTTTTTTGATCGAATCGTCTATGAGATCGGAGGATATCGTTTCTCGTTAAACGATATGGAGCATGGCATCCTTCGGGGCAACCGGAGGCCACCCTACCGGCTTTTAAGACCCTGGGGTAAAAATGATCCACGTTTAGCATTCGCCACCCTGCCGATGGATGCAAGAATCCACTTCGCATTGGTCTGTGGCGCAAGGTCCTGTCCACCCATTGGATTTTATGAATCCGGGCAGATCGACTTTCAGCTTCAACTTGCTGCAGAGAGCTTCATCAATAGTTCCCAGGTCAGGATCCTTCCGGAGGATAATTCGATCTTGATTTCAATGATTTTCAAATGGTATAAGGCAGATTTTGGGGGAAATGATCGAGCGATTGTGGATACGATTCTCAATTTCCTCGATGAGGGGGAGAAAAAGAATTTTTTAAGAGAAAATAAGAATCGAGTTCGTATTAAGTATCAACCCTATGACTGGAATCTGAATCAATAATCAGGTCTTAATCGCCCCCTGATGGATAAACAGGATTCTTGCGTATGCGAACAGGTTCAGGAGGTCATTCCGATGAGAAAAACTTCTTATCGAATCCATCGAAATCGACAGGCTAAAAAGGCGGACCCGAATAAATCCGTCGAAGAGATCGTCAGGGAATTGCAACAGACCCCTCTTAGAAAAAGCGATTACAGGGAACAATCTCTTAATATTCATGGTTTCATCTGTGCCCGATGCGGAAGGGAGTTTGATCATAAGACAAGCCATCTTCTCACAGTCCACCACAAAGATGGAAATCACCTGAACAATCCCCCGGATGGGTCGAACTGGGAAAACCTCTGCGTTTACTGCCACGATGAAGAGCACAACTGGTAAATTCAGATTAGTTGCCCAGAAAATAATCTGATTGTCTCCCTCTCCACTGGCGGGAGAGGGTTGGGGTGAGGGGGAACAGGCGATGGTTACCCCCACCTCAATCCTCCCCCCTGCCTACCGGCCCCGGTCCCGACCGAGGGCGGGGCAGGCAGGCGTCGAGGGGGAGGATAAAGCTTGGCAATTTTCATTGTTTAAGGGTGACGCATTCGTTATGAAAGATGACCCGGAAACTAAATGAGGGGTTATCTACGGCGGGATCGTTTCTGTCTCTCCCATCGCCGATGGATCCAGAGCCATTGTTCAGGGTACTGGCGGATGATCGATTCGAGAACCCGGTTAAAGAGCTGAGTATTGGCTTCCACATCCTGCCTGAAAACGCCGGTATGGATGATTTCGAGAGGGTCCCTGATGATGAGACGGTGTTTCCAGAATCCCTCCCGGACCATGAAAACGGGCAGGACAGGAGCGCGGCTTTTGATGGCCATGACTGCCAGGCCGGAAGTGGTCGGCACCTTTCTTCCGAAAAAGTCGGCCCAGACCCCTTTGCTTCGCTTTCCCCTCTGATCAAACAGAATTGCAACAATCTGGTTCCGGGAAAGGGCCTGCAAAACTTTCTTTGTCGCATTCACAGGAGGAATGATCTCCAGACCTATTTTATTTCTGGTTCCGATAATCCATCGATCCAACCGTGGATTCTTTTTGATGGGTTTGGCAATGGCCAGGATCGGCCTGTTGATGACCTTCGACATCAGAGCCATCAGTTCCCAGTTCCCGAAATGCCCGAGGAGAAGAAGCGCTCCTCTGTTCTCATCGAGAACCTTCAATGCCTTATCGAGCCCTTCCACGGCTACTTTTCTATCATAGGTTTCCATATCCATCTTTGGAATCTGGAAAAATTCGATGGCCATCATTCCAAGATTCTGAAAGTTCTTTCTGGCTATGGAATGCATCTCCTCTTCCGACTTCTCGTGACCGAAGGCAAGATGAAGATTTTGAATGGCGATTTTCCGATGTTTTACGTCGAGGAGGTGCATCACATTTCCCAACTGCCTTCCGATCCAGAGGGCAAACCCCTCCGGCAGAAGATTGATGAAGAAGCCGAATAATCTGAGCGTCAGGTAGATGAGAAGAGAAGTCATCTCACAATTTTAAATGATTCATTCCAGGCTTAAATTGACATTTTGATTCTGCAATCCCTGCCTACCGCAGGCAGGCGAATTCCGCCATGCACCACGTTGGGTGCATGGCAGCCCTAAACCTCACATGGTTTAGGGCGAAATACCTTACCCCTCTTCCTCCTGGTAGGGCAGGGCCTCGTCAATCAGCATGACCGGGATATCGTCTTTGATCTGATAGAGCAATCGACACGATTTACAGATCAACCCATCCCCTGCCTTGTTAAGGAAGATATCCCCCTTGCATTTCGGACAGGCTAAAATGTCGAGCAATTCCTTGCTGAGCGCCATCGTTATCCTCCTTTTAAAAATTTCGTTTAACGTAACCCCTCAGTTAAAGAGAGAAAAAAGGGTCGGGAGGTTCTTCTGGAAAAACCTTGAAGCGAAACCTCTATCCGTTAAACTGCTTAGGTTCGTTTCCTAAAACCACCATGCAAAGGACAGGATGGCTGGTTCGCATAACCTCTATGATCGCTTTTCAAGGTTTTGGAAGGAGAACCTTCCGACCCTTTCTGGTCAAGTACCTCCCATAAGCGAGACATTACCGCCTGACCTACCACTTTCTACTTTCTACTTTCCCTGTTAAGAATCCACTGGACCGCCTCAAAAAGGTCCTGAGCTACATAATCCGGCTTTGACTTCCATTGTTCTCCGAAATATTCCCGCTCCCCTTTGCCATATCCTGTGAGGACCAGAATGGTCTTTGCCCCAATCCGATGGCCAAATTCGACATCCGCCCCCCGGTCCCCGATCATATAACTTTTAGAACAGTCGATCTCCAGATCCTTCACGGCTTCTTCGATCAGACCCGTCTCAGGTTTTCGACACCGGCATTTCTGACGGTATGGAGGCTCTCCTGCATCGGGATGATGGGGGCAGTAATAGATTCCATCGAGATGTGCTCCTGCATCCCTTAAATGGTCTTCCATCTTCCGGTGGACCAGGTGGATTAAGGACTCCGGGAAATATCCCCTTGCCACACCCGCCTGATTGGTGACAACAACGACCTTTATCCCATTCTGGTTCAATAACCGGATCGCCTCACCGACTCGGGGAAGTAGTCTAAACCGTTCGAGATGATTCACATACCCCATCTCTTCATTAATCGTTCCATCCCGGTCCAGAAAAACCGCCCTGTGCCTCCCCATCCCCCTATCTCCCTCTGACCGTGTCCCATAAGTCATCTGCTGGACACAGGGAGACGGGGTATAATTGGTTCAATTGAGGCTCCAACATAACATATTTGTGTGTCATTCCCGTGAAAACGGGAATCCAGGACCAACAGGAAATACCTGGATTCCTGCTTCCGCAGGAATGACAAACTTAAAGAATAATAATGATTTCGACTTGTTAACAACATAGAACTTAGCCCCTTGTGTCCAGCCCCCCCATTTATGGGTAAGGATCAGTATCTCCCTATCTCCCCATCACCCCATCTCCCTAACTCAAACCGATCCGGAGGCGTGAACCTCAGGAAGGACCGGTGGACCATCCAGTCTCCCACATTGAAATAGAGACATCTCTTTCCGTCTATCCGCTCCTCCATCTCCTCCGGAAAGTGGGAGTGGCCAAGAATCACCCTATCAAAACCCTCTAAAAATTTTTGATGGGCAAAGCTTTTGAATTCCGGAGGCGGGCCGGAGGAAAGGACGGCATGATTTTTATGATAACTCCTTTGACTGAGCCACTTCGCAACATGACGGGAGAATCTGGGACCAACTCTCTCGATAAGACCGTAGGTCCACCGGTTCTTGATCATTCTCCGGAAGGTCCGGTATCTCCATAGTTTCGGATTGGATAAGTCTCCATGAGAGATAAAAACCCTTCTTCCTCCCAGCCGCTCCTCATTCCCTTCAGGATAAACCTCCACCTCCATCCCGAATCTTTCTGAGAAGAAGGAGTGGAGGAAGAAATCGTGATTTCCCTCAAAATATTTGATTCGAATCCCCCGGCGAAATAAGTTTTGAAGACCTTCCAAAATGGGAAGGTAATCTGCAAAAGGAAAGGGCTTCCCGCGGGCAGGATTATCTTTAAAACCGAAGAGAAATTCGAACAGGTCACCCAGGATCACCAGATGGTCCATCCGCTCCTTCTCCGAATTTAAGAATCTGAGAAAGACCTCCATCGCCTCGGGTTCTCTTCCACTAAAATGGGCATCGGAGACGAAGATCCAGTCCTTTTCAGTTTGAGTCAATATAAATCCTTCCCGTAATTCTTCAGTCTCAACTAAAACCAATGCTGTTCACATAAGCCGTTCGTGCTGAGCTTGTCGAAGCATGAACGGCTTCAATTACCCACCCTTCGACAGGCTCAGGGTGAACGGTTTTTCCTTAACTGAACCGTATTGCAACTAAAACCCATTAACAAAGATGGCTGACTGAGGGCTTACTACCTTCCTACGCCGCAGTAACGAAAGCCCAGCCGCTTCATATGGGCGGGATCGTAAACATTTCTCAGGTCGATGAAGATAGGCTCCTTCAATAACGCTTTAATGCGAAGGAGGTCGAGTCGCCGGAATTGATTCCACTCAGTTGCCAGAACAAGGGCATCGGCTCCACTGGCCACATCGTAAGCATCCTTCCCGTACTCCACCTCAGGAAGGACCGTCTTTGCTTCCTCCATGGCTGCCGGGTCGAAGGTCTTCACCTTTGCTTCCATTTCGAGAAGCCCTTGGATGATGGCAATCGAGGAGGACTCCCGGATATCATTCGTATTCGGTTTAAAGGAAAGTCCAAGGATGCCGATCCTTTTCCCCCTGAGATCCCCGACCATCTCCTTAATCTTATCCACCATCCTCCTCTTCTGATCCTCATTCGCCTGAATGACGGAATCGAGGACTCTAAAGGTGTATCCTTTTTCACGGGCTATTTTCGAAAGGGCACGGGTATCCTTCGGAAAGCACGAGCCTCCATAACCCGGACCCGGATGAAGAAATTTTTTACCAATCCTTCCGTCCAATCCCATGGCCTTTGCCACATGGTGAACATCCGCTCCCACCTTCTCGCAGAGATTGGCAATCTCATTGATGAAGGTCACCTTCGTGGCTAAAAAACCGTTCGTCGCATATTTGATCATCTCCGCAGATTCGAGGGAGGTAAGGATAAACGGAGTCTCGATCAGATATAAGGCGCTGTAAATATCCTTCATGATGGCCACCGCCTGCTCGCTCTCCGCGCCGATGACGACCCGATCCGGCCGCATGAAGTCCTCTATGGCAGAGCCTTCCCTCAGAAATTCCGGATTGGAAACGATGTCGAAGGGAGCAGGCTGCGGTTGATGTTTCTGAATCAATTCCTTCAGCCAGCGGGCCGTACCTACCGGGACGGTCGATTTCATCACCGCCACTTTGTAACCATCCATCCAGGGGGCAATCTCCTTGCCCACTTCTTCAACGAACCGGAGATCGGCCGAACCGTCCTCATTGGGAGGCGTTCCTACAGCGATGAAGATCACCAGGCTTGATTTTACTCCCTCTTCGATGCTTGAAGAAAAACGGAGTCTGCCTTCCCTTGTACCCTTCGCCACCAGGTTATCCAGCCCCGGTTCATAGACCGTGATTTTCCCCTGCCTGAGGAGATCGATCTTCTGGATATCGTTATCCACACAGATCAGATTCATTCCGAACTCTGCCAGACAGGCTCCTGTCACCAGTCCCACATAACCTGTTCCGATCACGCAGATATTCATGGTCAACTCCTTTACTTAAACGGACGCCATCTCCTTTTGAGGGATGGATAAAAAGTCCTTCAGGGCTTCAGACCAGGGCCGGAGTTTGATTCCGATCTCCTGTTTAAATTTCTCTGTGCTGAGGACCGAATAGGATGGCCGGGCCGCTTTCCGGTTCAGCTCTCCGGAGGAGATGGGAAGGACTTTCACTTCCTCCATTCCCGAAAGTCTTAGAATGGCCTGGCCAAAGTCATACCAGGAACAGATATCACTGTTGGTCACATGAAAGATTCCGCTTGCTTTTTTCCGGATCAACAGGGCGATAGCCCTGGAAAGATCAACCGTGTAAGTGGGAGAGCCGATCTGGTCGTTCACAATCGAGAGGACTTTCTTCTCTTTTGCCTGGCGGAGAATGGTCGTGACGAAATTCCTTCCATGTCCACCATAGAGCCACTGGGTTCGGATGATCAATCCATCTCCGGCTAATTTCAAGACAGACTGCTCCCCTTTCCATTTTGAACGGCCGTAGATGCTGAGGGGATTGGGAGGATCGTCTTCGAGATAAGGCTTGTCCTTCTCTCCGTCGAAGACATAGTCGGTGCTCAGATAAATCACTTTTGCCCCGCATCGCCTGACACCCATGGCGACATGCCTCATCCCATCCGCATTGACGGCAAAAGCTTCCTGCTCATTCGACTCACAACCATCCACATCGGTGTAGCCAGCCAAATTAATTACGATCGCAGGTCGAAACCCCTCGATCTTGGTGACGGTCTCCTGCTCCTTTCGGATATCGATCTCATCGATGTCCCATCCCAGGACTTCGTCGTCGGAAAAAGAGAGCTGGAGCTCCTTCATCAGATCTCTTCCCAGCATTCCTTTAGCTCCGATCACCAATATCCGGTTCATCTCTTAAATGAATCTCCAACACTCTCCTGTTGATTTCCGAATCAACCGCTATCCTAAAAGGTTTAAATCCGAAGCACGAAATCCGAAACCGCTTAAACTCTAAACACTAAACTCTAAACCCTAAATAAATCCAAAAGCTAAAACTCAAAAAGTTATTTCGACTTCTCAACAATTGAACCGAATATCTTCGTAAGCTCTGTTGCTTCCTTGATCAAACTCTGTTTTTCCATCATTTGCTCTTCTTTTGGTTCGGTTAATTCAAGCCAGTACCCACTCTCTTTTGCCTCTTTTCTTGATATCTTTATTCTCATTACAAAATCCTTTCTACTTAATGCTTCTTCGCCCTCAATATAGTTGGCCCCCACTGAGCCAGAAGCCTTGATAAGCTGTCTTGCGTCTTCTATATTGCTTAAAGTCTTTGGTAAATTCTTCACGTAGTTTCTTACCATTTTGGCAAATCTAAGCGTCCTGTCCCTTAAATCATACGGTTTTGAGTTTTGTGTTTTGGATATTTGAGCTTGTTTAGAGTTTAGGATTTCGAGTTTAGGGTTTAACATCTTCGTTTCATCCCGTCCTGGCGTGATTTCAATATTCGGATTTCGTATTGTTGAATCTTCTCGTTATCGGTCCTGATACATCCGTTTGTAATAGTCGAGATACTCCCCTGTCTTGATCTTCTTCCACCATTCCCGGTGGGTTTGATACCATTCAATCGTCTGGTTGATCCCTTGTTCAAAAGAGACCGTGGGCGTCCACCCCAGTTCCCTTTTTATCTTGGAAAAATCAATGGCATAACGCCGATCGTGACCGGGACGGTCCGCAACGAATCGGATCAGGGAATGGGGTTTTCCCAGTCGATCCAGGATGCTCTTCGCCACATAGAGATTGGTCCTCTCACTTCCGCCCCCTATGTTGTAAACCTCCCCTTCCCTCCCCTGTCGCAGGACTTGATCCAGAGCCCGACAGTGGTCCTCCACATAGATCCAGTCCCGGATATACATCCCATCGCCGTACATGGGAAGCTCCTTATCTTCCATGGCATTGGAAACCATCAGCGGGATCAGTTTTTCGGGAAATTGGTGGGGGCCATAATTATTGGAACATCGCGTGATGACGGTGGGAAGGCCATAAGTATGGTAATAGGCTCGGACCATCATATCCGCCGCTGTCTTGCTCGCCGAATAGGGGCTGTTGGGAGCCAGCGAAGTCTCCTCGGTAAAAGCTCCTGTCTCTCCCAGGGAGCCATAGACCTCATCGGTTGAGATATGAAGAAAACGGATCTTCTGCCCCGGGAAAACCTTTCTCACCGCCTCCAGCAGGGCAAACGTCCCGAAGATGTTCGTTCTCATAAAGGCGCCCGGATCTTCGATGGAGCGGTCCACATGCGATTCAGCCGCAAAGTTGACGATGGCATCCACCCCTTTCCGGATCAATTCCTCCATGCGGGCCGCCTCGGCAATGTCCCCCCGGATGAAATGGTAACGGGGAGAATGGGAAAGGTCGGAAAGGTTTTCCAGATTTCCGGCATAGGTCAGTTTATCGACATTGATGATCGAGACCTTCGGATAGTTCTTCAAATAATATCGAATGAAATTGCTTCCAATAAATCCACAGCCGCCTGTCACGAGTAGTCTCATTATTCTCTGACCTCTTGTAATTCTCGAACGAGTTGCACCCCTTAAATCCGAAATCCGAATATCGGGCGAAGCTTCCCGAAGGGATCAATCCGAAACAAATCCAAAATCCAAATGACTCAATTTTCAAAACGTTACATTAATTTCTGTTTTATGTGTGATTGGAATCTTTTTCGGATTTCGGATTTCGTGCTTCGAATTTCCGATTTTGTTAGCCATCCTTCCTCGCCCAATCGTAAGGGATATCCTTCCCGTGAGGAGGGAGACGGTATTCATCGGGTGCGTTGTAAGCATAAACGGCTGTCGGGATATTGATGATAATCGCCTCCTCCTCGCTGACGCACTTCCACCCATGATAGATCATATTGGGCACCTGGACTAACATCGGGTGATGGACACCAATGAAAAATTGATTGATCTCCCCCCGGGTAGGAGATTTTTCCCTTGGATCGTAGAGGACGAGTTTGATCATTCCCTGGACGGCCGCTATATGATCGGTCTGGATCTTGTGGTAGTGCCAGGCCTTCACCACCTGCGGATAGGTCGTGGTGATATAGACCTGACCGAATTTTAAGAAGAAATCATCATCTGCCCGGAGGATCTCCATCACCCTCCCCCGCTCATCCGGAATCACCTTTAAGGGTTTCGTCCTCACGCCGTGTATCATCACATCCTCCTATTCAAATCATGTTTAAGGTTAGAGGTGAAAGGTTTTAGGCAAATGATTCTCCCTCTAACCTTTAGACTCAAACCTAACGCTAAGGTTTGGCATTCACTTGTCAAACCTTATTGGCTCCGGTTTGTGACACCAGCTCATTGGCCCGAAGCAGGGACTCGAAGGTTCCCGCATCGGTCCACCAGCCTTTCAGAATATCATAGGTCATCGATCCTTTTCCAATATATCGATTGTTCACATCGGTGATCTCCAGCTCTCCCCGATCAGAAGGCTTCAGAGTCTTAATAAAATCAAAGACGGTGGAATCATAGAAATAGATTCCGATCACCGCATATTTTGATTTTGGCTGTTTGGGTTTCTCTTCAATCTGGGCAATTCGGTCCCCTTTCAATTCAGCAACGCCGAATCGATGCGGGTCAGGGACCTCTTTGAGGAGGATCTTCGCCCCTTGCTTCTGCTTTCGGAAAGCCTCCGCCGCCCTTCGAATATTCTTCTCAATGATGTTATCGCCCAATACCACGCAGATTCCCTCACCGGCAGCAAAAAATTCCGCAAGACCGAGAGCCTCGGCAATCCCTCCCTCTCCCTGCTGGTAGGTATAGTTAATATGCTTAAGCCCGAACTCTTTTCCGTTTCCAAGCAGTCTCAGAAAATCACCGGCATTATTTCCACCGGTGACGATCAGGATATCATCGATGCCCGCATTAATCAGGATCTGGATCGGGTAATAGATCATCGGTTTATCATAGACCGGAAGCAGATGTTTGTTGGTCACTTTCGTCAATGGATAGAGCCGTGTTCCCAATCCCCCCGCCAAAATCACTCCCTTCATCCTTTCCTCCCTTCTGTTGCCCGTTCTTTACAAACTCATATAAAAAGGTTTCTTCCCAAACGAACCCAGACCCAGCAGATTGAGATAGACCTGAAACTTTAATTCCTTCTTCTGGACCCCATCAGGAGATCGCCCCTTATCCTCCACCGTCAGTCCCAATGTCCAGCACTGCGCCTGGTATTCTGCCCCATAGATATTCTCCACCTTCCAGTGATCTTTTAAATTATAGCGCATCGAGCCATAGAGATAGAGAGGAGGGATCGTCTTGATCCGGGTGCCCGCATTGACCTCTTTAATGTTGCGCTGGGCATATCGGTATTGAACCTGAAGCGCATCATTCCGGTTATCCTTGATGTTGATGGAGGCATTCCCAACTTCCAGATTTCCATGATAGGGGCTGAACTCTCCATCTAATTTCGCAGAAAGGTGAGGGCTGAAATTCCACCAGAGTTCTCCCTGGATATTGGAAAAAAACCTCCCATTGCCCTTTGAATCCCGCGTGAAGGGGTCTCCAAGACTATAGGACTGGAAGATTTTCAGCTTTGCGTATTCCGAGGGTCCGGAACTCATCCCTTCTTTCTCGGGTTTTCCTATAAGGCGTTGTGTGAAGCCATAGGTGATCTGATTCGAATACGGGATTCGATCCAAATCGTCGAAGGTGGGAAGCTCTTTCTGGTTGACCGGGGGACTGTAATGGTAGCCGATCATGGGCTCGATGGTATGCATCCATTTCGCCACCTTATAAAGTCTGGAAATTCCCGGAACCGCTCCCGCCTCGTAGACCCGGTAAAATTCTGTGGAGACCTCCGTGTTTGCCACAACGGTCTCACGCGACTCCCATCCTTTATATTGCCGGGCCGGATCATCAAAAGACTTATACAGGGTCTCTCTTGGCCCCACACTCGATTCCACCTTCAAGACATTGAAGAGCCTCATCGGATAGGAGAGTCTTGGAAAGAGGTCTCCCCGGTGCGCCTCCACGCCTTTCTCCCGCCAGAAATTAGTGTAAGAGGCGCTTGCATCGAAGAAGAGCGGCGTATTGAAAAGGGATTGGGGGTGGGCAGAAAAACTTATTTGCGGTAGCCTCTGAACCGTCCCGTCATTACTCTCTCTGGTCAGATCCTGAAAAACGGATGCCTCTGCCAGGAAACTGAATTGGTCCCAGTTTTTGCCTCCGAAGAGGGTGGACCTTAACTGTCCCCTGCTTCTTGAGTCGATCTTCGCCTCTCCCGGAAGGTCTTCATCAAAATCGCTGTGGTAGCGGATGTCGCTCACGCGATTGATATTGCCCTTTAAATAGAAGTCGTATGGAAATTTCTGTTGATGCTGGCCGAAGAAGGCATAGCGATTCTTATTAAAAACTTGATCATCGATGAAATGGAAGCTGACCTGTCCCCTGGTCTCCGGAGTGAAGGCGTAGCGGTATTCCAAACCTTCTTTAAAACCCCTCTTCCCCAAATAATCCAGATAAAGAGTGGCATCCATGTCTTTGGTAATGGCCCAGAAGAAAGCGTTCTTCACCTCGGGACCGTACTTTTTCGAATACCCCACACGGGGAAGGAGAAAGCCCGTCTGTCTCTCCCTTCTCACGGGAAAGAGTCCCCAGGGAAGATAGAGAGATGGAATGCCTTCGAGATAAAAGGTTGGACCCTTGGCAATCCCATATCCTTCGACCGTGACCTCCAATTCTTTGACCGTAAATTTCCACGGAGGCCGCGCCGCATCGCAGGTGGTGAAAGAACCTTCTCGAATTCGATACCGGTTCTCTCCTAATTTCTCCCCCTCCTTGCTCGTGATATGAAAATTCTGATCCTTGAGAAAGAGTCTGGCCTGATAGATCTTACCCAGCCGGGTATCGAGGTTGATCTCCAACCGCTCGCACTCGAGAACATCTTCTCCTTCCCTTAATACAACATTTCCCCAGGCCACCAGATCTTTCGTCGTCATATTCAGTTGAGCGTGATCTCCTTTGAGAAAGAGATCCCCTCTTTTCACTTCCACCCTTCCATGGGCCTCATAGACCTGCCTGTCCCGTTCATAAGAAAGCTCATCCGCCTCAATCTCCACGGGCCCTTCCCCCTTCTCCACCTTCACATCGGCGATCTTTCCATCGGAGACAGGGGGATGAAAGAGGGTGAGGAGGATGGATAAGGAGCTCAAAACGAACCAGCGATATCTCATAATCCTCCCCTGGGCAGGAAGTAGTATCTGGCTTCTCCAACCGTATAGAGTGATCCGGTAATACAGAGGATATCTTCCTCGCCTGCGAGAGAGAGACCCCTGTCAATCGCCTTCCTAAAATCTTCGATGACCTCAGCCTTCTTTCCATTCCGTCCCAGGGCCTTCCTGAGCAAAGCAGGAGAGGCGGCGCGGTCCGTGCCGGGCCGGGTGAAAATGATGTGATCTGCGAGAGGAGACAGGGAATGGAGGATGGAATGGACGTCCTTGTCCTTCATGATCCCGATCAGAAGGATGAGATGGTGATACTGAAAATCTTTCTCCAGGGATTCTCTCAAAGAGAGGGCTCCTTCGGGATTATGTGCGCCATCGAGGAGAACTCGAGGGGAGGAGCTTACCATTTCCAATCTTCCAGGCCATTCAACCACCTTCAATCCTTCGACTATGGCATCGTTCGAAACACGGTATCCCAGATCGTCCAGGATTTCCATAGCTCCGAGGGCGGTCGTGGCATTGACCATTTGATGGGATCCCCGGAGGTTGAGAGAAAGGTCCCACAGTTTTCGATGAAGGCCTTCATAGCTGAAACTCCCCTCCCCTGCTAAAACATAATGGAATTCCTTGCCGACCCGGAAAAAAGGGGCTTTTTTCTCACGGCAGATTTTTGAAAAGAGGCGGAGCACCTTGGGCTGTGTCGCAGCCGTGATGAGGGGGCGGCTCTCTTTGATGATCCCTGCCTTTTCTCCTGCAATCCTTAAGATGCCCTTGCCGAGAACATCTTCATGGTCCTTGCCAATATTGGTAATGATGGAGAGAAGAGGATCGATCACATTGGTCGAATCGAGTCTCCCTCCCAGACCCACCTCCAGGACAGCCAGATCAACCATCTTCTGTTTGAAATAGAGAAAAACCATCGCAGTGGTAAAATCGAAGAAGGTGAAGGGAGGGGCAATTCCGGCTGCATCAATCCTCTCCCTCATCCATTCCGTCAGGGACGCCACCTCCTCCTTCTCGATCTCCTTTTCATTCACCTTCATCCGTTCGGTGAATCGGATGAGATGTGGGGAAGTGTAGAGACCTACCCTGTAACCCTCTTTTCGCAAGATCGAAGCGATGATGGCCGCAGTGGAACCTTTTCCGTTCGTTCCTCCGATATGGATGGCCTGAATTTCCCGGTGGGGGTTTCCGACGGCCTCGAGAATCTCCTCGATCTTCGTCAATCCGAAGATCATCCCAAACTTTTCGAGACCATAGAGATAGTCGAGCGATCGTTGATAGCCATTCTTGTTCATTTCCAATCTATTCCTTTAGCGATTCTATCTTGAGCATTTTGAGGAGGGAGGAAAGGGTGTGCCGGAGATCTTTCCGTTCAACGATGAGATCGACCATCCCATGCTGGAGAAGGTATTCCGCCCGTTGGAATCCCTCCGGAAGTTCCGCTCGAATCGTATCCTTGATCACCCTTGGCCCTGCAAATCCGATCATTGCTTTTGGCTCGGCGATGATGACATCACCCAGCATGGCAATGCTGGCCGACACCCCCCCTGTGGTCGGATCGGTCAGAACCGAGATGTAGGGAAGCCTTGCTTCCTGGAGCCTGCCAAGGGCTGCGCTGGTCTTGGCCATCTGCATCAGAGAGAGAATCCCTTCCTGCATCCTGGCTCCTCCTGAGGCGCAAAAGATGATCACGCCGACTCTCTTCTCAATCGCCCTTTCAATCAGACGGGTGATCTTTTCCCCTACGACCGAACCCATGCTTCCGCCCATAAAATTGAATTCAAAGATGCCGACCATCACCGGTTCGCCCTCGAACTGTGCCTCTCCGCAGATGACGGCATCATTCTGACCGGTCGTTTCTTGAGATTCTTTGACCCGGTGCGGGTACTTCTTCGAATCTTTGAATTCCAGGGGATCGAGGGAAGTAAGATCTGAGTCGTACTCAAGGAAGGTTCCCGGATCAACCAGGCACTCCATTCGTTTCCGGGCAGGTATCTGAAAGTGATAATTGCACTTTGGACAGACCTGAAGATTTCGTTCGACGACCTTCCGGTAGATCATCTCATTGCAGGACTTACACTTTAACCAGAGCTCATCGAAGAGCTTCGGGTCCTCACGCCTCTCTTTCTTCTCTTCCTCTTCTCCCTTCTTAAACCAAGCCATCGAATCGATCGATCCTCTCTTTTGGATGTTTAAAGCTAACAAAATAAGGGTGAGATGTCAATGAAATGAGAACTTCCGGGACGATTGAATCTCATTCTTGGCTGTGGTATTTTAAAGCGATGAACAGGAAGGTGAAGATCGAGTCCATGGCCTTTAAAGGAAATGGAGTGGGACATATCGATGGCAAAGTCATCTTCGTCCCTTACACCGTGACCGGAGATGAGGTATCGGTAGAGATCGCCGAAGATAAAAAAAGCTACTCCGTAGGCGGGCTGAAGGAAATTCTAATTCCATCTCCTTGGAGGATCAATCCTCCCTGTCCATATTTTGGCGACTGCGGGGGCTGTCAATGGCAGCACATCGACCCGTCTGTCCATGAAGCGTTGAAGAAAGAGATCCTAAAAGAGTCGCTTCAAAGATTGGCAGGACTGAAAGAGATCCCTCCTCTCTCCGCCGTTCCCTCACCCCAACCCTATGGATATCGGATCAGAATCCAGCTGAAGGCTGAGGGAAATAAGATCGGTTTCTTTGGGGAAAAATCTCATCGGGTTGTTGAGATTGACCGGTGCCCCATCGCCCATCCCATGATCAATGCAATCCTCCAACACATTCGAAAAGAGCGATTCCCTTTTTCCGGAATGGAAGGATTTGAGATCAATGTCTCTCCCGAGGAAGGAAAAGGGATATTGATCTTCCATTTGAATCTGTCTGGGCAAAGGAGAAAAATTCCTTTTAAAGAACTCCTCCAATCCATCCCTCTTTTAAAGGGCATCGCCGTGGTGAGGAAAAAGAGGTGGACCTATCTCGGCGATCCAACTCTGAACGTCACGGTGACATTGATAAGGCATGGTTGGGAAAAAACCTTCCGTCTGCGTGTCTCTCCGGGGAGTTTCTGCCAGGTGAACCTCGGATTGAATCAAGAACTCATTCGAGCGGTTCTCGAATTTAGTGAATTGAAAGAAAACAAACGGGTTCTTGACCTTTATGCGGGTATTGGAAATTTTACCCTCCCATTAGCCACGGAAGCAAAATGGGTCATCGGGATTGACGAGAGTAAGAAAGCCATCGCAGATGCCCGTTTCAATGCGGAGAGGAATGGTGTCAAAAACTGCCAATTCATCTCTGGAAGTGTGGAAGAGATGCTAAACGAGTTTGGAGAAGTGTTAGACCTCATCGTTCTCGATCCCCCAAGGGCAGGCTGCAAGAAGGTCGTCGATCAAATGGTAAGATTGGAGCCTGAAAAAATCGTCTATGTCTCCTGCGAACCGACCACCCTCTCCCGGGACCTTCGCCTCTTCTGTGAAAGAGGATACTTCCTCCGGAAACTCTGCCTCATCGATATGTTCCCGCAGACCTATCATATGGAAGTCGTAGGGCTTCTCACGCATTAAAACCGCAGGAGGATGGAGGAGCGGTCCTTCGGCCCTTGAGGATAGAGGCCAAATCTCTTGCCTCAAACAAAGTGCTCCTCAAGCGAAGCGATCCTCAAGCATCGAAAACCTTAGATAACCTTATTGAGCGGATATTCGATGATCCCCACTGCCCCCCGTTTCAACAATTTCGGGATGAGTTCCCGCACGACCTTTTCGGAGACCATCACTTCTATGGCAAACCAGTCGCTCTGAAAGAGGTTCGAAATCGTGGGTGCTGTGATCGAGGGTAAAATTTCCATTACGCCCTTGAGGTCATTGGCTGAAACATTCATCTTCAGCCCCACCATCCCTTCGGCCCGGAGTGCCCCCTGGAGAAGAAGGGAGATCTGTTCGATCTTCTCCCTTTTCCACGGATCCTCATAGGACCGGCGATTGGCGATAAACTGGGTATTGGTCTGAAGGAGTTCTGCGACAATACGAAGTTTATTGGCCCGAAGCGTGCTTCCTGTCTCTGTCACCTCCACAATGGCATCGCACAACCCTTCGATCACCTTGCCTTCGGTGGCTCCCCAAGAGAACTCCACATCCACCTTGACACCCCTTTCGATAAAATAGCGCCGGGTAAAATTGACCAGTTCGGTAAAGATCTTCCTCCCCTCCAGATCTTTCAGGGTGCGGATCGGCGAGTCTTCGGCAACCACCAGCACCCATCGGGCAGGAACCTGGCTTGTTTTTGAGTAAACCAGGTCTTGAACAACCACCACATCCGAGTTGTTTTCGAGGATCCAGTCCTTACCGGTCAACCCTACATCCAGAGTGCCTGCCTCCACAAACCTCGACATCTCCTGGGCCCGGGCCAGAGTACAGCGGATCTCCTCATCATCCACCATAGGGAAGTAGCTGCGGGAACTGACCATGATCTTCCAGCCTGATTTCCTGAAGAGTTCAATCGTGGCGCTCTCAAGGCTCCCCTTTGGAATTCCTAATTTCAGCATCTTCACTTTCCGTATACCTCCTTCGGATCAAAAATTCTCTTCCCTGAAACTTTCCATTCACCCTCTTCATGCCGGTGATGAAAACAACTTTGAAAACCTGTATGGCAGGCCGCTCCTCCGATCTGGTCGACTTTTAGAAGAAGGGTATCTCCGTCACAGTCGAGCCAAATCTCCCTGACTTCCTGAACATGGCCCGATGTCTCCCCTTTTAACCAGAGTTTTTTGCGGGACCTTGACCAGAAGGTAGCCTTTCCTGTCTTCAGTGTCTCTTCCCACGACTTTCGGTTCATATACCCCAGCATCAGGACTTGATTGGTCGAAGCGTCCTGAATGACGACCGGGATGAGTCCATCCCCTTTTTTAAAATCGATCTCAATCACGCTATTTCTCCTTCCGTCGAAGTTCGGAGTAGTTTAGTTCGCCTGCCTTCGCCGAAGCGGCTTGCCTACATTGAAGCTTTAGCACAAGCAGGCTACGCGCAGGCAGGTAGTTCGGAGTCTTAAATCTTCTATGTCTTTTTACTCCGAACTCCCAACTCATTACTCCGAACTGTGTTTCATCAGCAACTTGGCCATCTGAGCCGCATTCTTGGCCGCAGAACCGGCATGGCAATTATTAAAAAAGATAAACGTCTTTGCCGTTTTCTTAGAAATGTCCTCGATGTCCGGGACAAACTCCTTCAACTCTTCCTCACTGTAAAGGTAATCATACCTCACCGAAGTAGGAACATTGAACCAATTGGGGTTCCTTCCATGGAATCGAAAATAACTAATTTCGGATGTTGTTCTCGGAATGTAGGGCATCAGTTTCGGCAGTTTGGGTTCATCCACGATGCAAAAACCAACGCCGTTCTTCGACAAGAATTCAAAGGTCCCTTCCTTCATCCAGGTCTGGTTCCGAAATTCAAAGACAAGGGCAACATCCCCCATCTCCTCTTTGAACCTTTCGAGATAGCCGAAATTCTCCCGGTTGGGGAAAAACCCGTAGGGAAACTGAGCCAGGACACCCGCAAGCTTACCATCCCCGATCAGAGGATCAAGGCTGTATTTAAACTTCTTAAAGGTATCCTGATTGTCTATCATCTCTCCCGTTTCTTTGTTCCGAATCTCATGGGTCATCCCCTTGAAGGATTTGACGATGAATTCAAAACCGCCTGAGGTCTTCTGGGACATCGCCGCAAAACTCTTCTGAGAAGGAAGGGTATAATAGGTGAAGTTCACCTCCAGGGCATTAAACCCAAGCTCTTTTTCATAAAAAGATAACATCTCCCTTTCCGGAAGACCAGGAGGATAGACCGTGCCCTTCCAGTCCGCAAATGAAAATCCACTCGTCCCGATCTTGATCATCTATACATTTTATATTTAATCCATTTTAGACTTAAATTCAGCAAGCGCCTTCAGATAGCGTATAATCTATTCCAATGTCTTTTTCTGGTATTCTTTGAGTTCCATAATTATAGGACTGCTGACTTCTCCGGCTGTTCTTCATCTATTTGGGGGGTCATCCATGAGGGCAACGGTTCACCGGTTGCCTCACTATAAAGTGTTTCAGGAGCAATATCTACATCTCCAGGCCAGCATAAAACTCCTATCTCTTTGTTAATATAAAATTGCTTGAAATACTGGAGATCAGAAAAACGACTGAACACTCCCCCTTTTTTATCATAACCTTTGAAATCGATGACCCCTTTTTTCCCATTCTCGAAGGTAAGTTCCAGTCTATACCCCTCTATATACTTTGCTTCAATTACATCGTAGTACATAAAGTCACCTCCTTACTTTAACGGCTCGATCGGGAAAAGAGGTTTTTTCTCCATTGCCAATTCCCAATCCTTTAAAAGCTCAACTTTGTGTAAATCGGCCCATTCCATAACAAGCCCCAGTGCCCTTGGAGGCAGATATCCCTCCAACACTGCAAAATCTGCTATTCTTATCGATGCCTTATATTCCCCGTATCTTGCGTGAAAATGGGGTGGATAATGTTCGCTATGGAACATGGCTATTATAATGCCAAAAAATCTGCTTATCTCTGGCATTCTATTCCTTCAACTTTTAAATCTCAAAATGATGAAATTATCTTCAATGACCCGGCCCCATTTTAAAGATAGACGAACAGGAGGGTATTGTCAACTCTGATATTGGCACTCCGATATTGGGTATAATTTTGCTTGAGTCCTTCAACAAATTAGCCTATATTGGTAGCCATGAAGAACGCTACGGTAATGGAATTCCATATCTCTCGCAAGGCGCGGGACCTCTACATGTTCGACGAATCCTTTTTTACTGTAAGCGGAAATGTCATCTTCCCCAATTTCCGTGCGGTAAGATTATTCGTCCAGAGGATGAATGAGAAAAGGGACCTCGTCAGCTTTCCGGAGCAGACCATTAAACCCGGTCAGATGAATGCGATGGGGCTGATTGATGAGATTCTCCACTACATCATCGGTCTATTCGGGAGTGAGAAAAATCCTCAGGTGATGAAACAGGCGCTTGATTGGCTCTATGAAAAATTCGGCAAATTGAGGGTGGATGAGGCCCTGCGAAATTTTGCAGAGGAATTTCCCACGGTTGCTGTCTTTCGAGGAGAGATACCTCCTGAAATTTATTTGGAGGGTGAAACAGAAGGAGTGGACAACCGCCAGATCATCTTAGAAGAGATGCTCATGCTTTGGCTGGCCAACAGGAACCCTGCTTTCTCTCCTTTCGTCGAACTTTTTGATGACTCCGCTCTTCAAAAAGAGACCCTTTACCTCCGGATCATGGAACAACTTCTCGTCTTCTTCAATTCACAGTCTCCTTTTGGCCCTGACCATCAAAATCTGATCGATATGCTTCGAAGTCCTGCGATTGCTGTTCCACATTCTCTCTCGGGACAACTCGAATACATACGGGAAAGATGGGGATTTTTATTGGACAGGTACTTCTCCCTCCTTCTCAGCAGCCTGGATCTCATTAAAGAGGAAGAGATTGCGGAGATGCGAAGGATGACATTCTGGAGCCGCGCCCCTGCTCCTGTGTATGAATTCACCGGAATGGAGGGAGAGCCGGAGGGATTCAGTCCAGACCTGGAGTGGATGCCCAGATTGGTGCTACTCGCAAAAAACATCTATGTCTGGCTCCATCAGCTCTCAAGGAAATATCAGCGCTCCATCTACCGGCTCGATCAGATCCCTGACGAAGAGCTGGATCGATTAGCCTACTGGGGCTTCACCGGACTCTGGCTCATTGGCCTATGGGAGCGGAGTCTCGCATCAAAAAGAATTAAGGAACTTTTAGGCAGTCCTGACGCGGTGGCTTCTGCCTACTCCCTTTTCGATTATGAGATCGCTGGCGACCTCGGCGGTGAAGAGGCCTTCCAGAATCTAAAAAACCGTGCCTGGAGTCGCGGAATTCGTCTGGCAAGCGATATGGTGCCTAACCATATGGGCATTGATTCGAGATGGGTGATTGAACATCCGGACTGGTTCATCTCGTCAGAAGAGAGCCCCTTCCCAGCCTATCGTTTCAGCGGGCCAGACCTCTCCTGGCATGGAGAGGTTGGAATCCATCTTGAGGATCACTATTTCGACCAGAGTGATGCGGCGGTGGTATTCAAGCGGGTGGATCATAGAACAGGCGGGGAACAGTATATCTATCACGGAAATGATGGCACCCGAATGCCCTGGAACGATACCGCCCAGCTCAATTTCCTAAAGGAAGAAGTCAGGGAAGCCGTCATCCAGAACATTCTCCATGTCGCCCGTAATTTTACCGTCATCCGTTTCGATGCGGCCATGACCCTGACCAAAAAGCATTATCAGCGACTCTGGTTTCCGGAGCCGGGGACAGGCGGCGCGATCCCGTCACGGGCGGAACATGGGATGACCAGAGAAGAGTTTCATCACCATATGCCCGAAGAATTCTGGCGTCAGGTCGTGGATCGCATTGCCCGGGAGGCGCCCGGAACCTTGCTCCTCGCTGAGGCCTTCTGGCTGCTGGAGGGATATTTTGTGCGGACGCTTGGAATGCACCGGGTTTATAACAGTGCCTTTATGAATATGTTGAAAGATGAAGAGAATGCCAAGTACCGGTCCGTCATGAAAAATACGCTTGAATTCAATCCGGAGGTTCTCAAGCGTTTTGTCAATTTTATGAGCAATCCTGACGAGGAGACCGCTGTTCACCAATTCGGCAAGGAGGATAAGTATTTTGGCATCTGTACGATGATGGTCACCCTGCCCGGGCTCCCGATGTTCGGACACGGCCAGATTGAAGGATTTACTGAAAAATATGGGATGGAATACCGGTATGCCAAATGGGACGAACAACCGGATCAGGATTTGATGAGACGACATGAAAGAGAAATCTTCCCGCTGATGAAGCGCCGCCATCTCTTTGCAGACGTCAAGAATTTTCTGCTTTACGATTTCTTCACTCCGGAAGGATATGTCAACGAGGATGTCTTTGCCTACTCGAATCGCGTCGGAGATGAAAGAGCGCTTGTTATCTATCATAACCAATATGCTTCTGCTCGCGGATGGGTTCGAACCTCGGTCGCCTATTCTGCAGGTGACGGAGATGAGCGAAGATTGATCCGGAGGGAATTGGGAGAAGGTCTTCAGTTGCATCCTGATCCAGACTACTTCTGCATATTTAAGGATGAGGTGACCCGCCTTGAGTACATCCGAAACAGTAAGGAACTGTGCGAAAAAGGTCTCTATGTGGAATTGGGGGTTTATCAATATCATGTATTCTTAAATTTCCGGGAGATTCAGGACAACCAGTGGCATCACTATGGCCAGTTAAATCATTTACTAAATGGCCGGGGGGTGCCCAATCTGGGAGAGGTATTCAAAGAGATTCTGCTGCCCCCTGTCCACCATGCCTTTAAGGAACTGGTCAATGCCAATATGTTTCGCTGTTTGATGGAGGCCCGAATTTCAAAATCAGGCGAACCACTTGATAATAGTCTGATCGATGAAGTTGAGCAGAAAACAATCCATTTCTTTGGTCAGGCTAAAGAGCTTTCGGGCGGGAGAGAAGATGAAAGAGTGGTTGCCCGGGAGATCAAGCATAAATTGGAGGCCATCCTATACTTGCCCATCATCACCAGCCGCTTTAAGGTGCTTCAACCCAGAGGGGTTAAGGCAGCGGCAGAATACCTTCATAAGAAACTGATTGATGGTACCTCTGCCTGGGGTTCAATTTTCAGCTGGCTGTTCGTTCATCCTGCCGGCAAAGTCCTAAGTCCAAAGAACTTCCCGGAACAGAGTCACAAATGGATTGGCGAGTGGAGGTTTGATCAAATCATCGCCGAAACGCTCACCGATTGGGGAGTGGAGGAAGGAGCTGCCAGGAGATCGGTAACATTAATCAAACTTCTCACCCGCCATCAAAGATGGTTTGAGGAGGAAACCGTTTGTCGGGTCATAGAGAACCTTTTTAAAGACGCTGAAGTCCGGCAGTTCTTATCGGTGAATCGATACGATGATATTCTCTGGTTTAACAGAGAAGCCCTTGAAGAGATGCTCTGGTGGTTGATGCTGACAGCGGCACTGGAAGTGAGCTTTGACCCACTCCGTCCCGCAAAAGAAGTGGTCAGGGGATTAGAGAAATGCTGGTCAGTCATCCAGAAGCTTCAGGAAGCCGAAAAGAAATCCGAATACCAAGTCGAAAAATTGTTGGAAGTCGTTACGGGGTTATAATTAAAATTCCGCATTCCGAAATCCCCGTTCCGCATTTAATGGAGCTCTGCCCAGGTCAGGGTCCAGTCTCCGAAGCGTTCGTTCACTCTATCCATGGCTTTAAGAAGGTTATCTTTCTTCTCCCTTTTTTCAAAAAGATCCTGTTGACACCATTCCTTTTTCAATAACGACACCCCCACTCCCAGGAGACGAATCGGTTTGGGATGGGGAATGGATTCAAAAATTTCAAGGGAGTGGTGAAATATCTCATCCCCGCTGTTCATCCATCTGGAGAGGGTTTTCTGCTTTGAGAAGGTATAAAAATCGGAATAACGAACCGTAAGGACCACCCTGCTACCATAAAAGCCCTCCTTCCTCATCCTTCGGGAGACTTTTTCCGAAAGCTGAAGGAGGACCTTTCTCAAAAGATCCGTGTCGGAAGTATCTTCTTCCAGGGTCACGCTATGGCTGATGGACTTGGCATCTTCCTCCTCATCAAAAGGAATGACCGGACTTCCATCCAATCCCAGACCCATCTCATGAAGCCTCTCACCGATCGCACCAAACCGTTTCGTTAAAATCGAAACAGGAATTTTCCCCAGCTGGCCACAGGATAGGATACCCATCTCCCGTAAAGCCTCTGTTAATTTCGGTCCGATTCCGTGAAGTTTCGACACGGGGAGCTCTCTGAGGATTCCCTCCACTTCCTCTTTTCGGATGATCGTCAAACCATCCGGTTTTTTCAGGCGGCTTCCCAGTTTGGCAAGCAACTTATTCGGGGCCACCCCGATGGAACAGGTCAATTGCTCTCTTTCTCGAATGTTTTCTTTGATCGATTGGGCAAGGTGAAGAGGAGAGTTAAAAAGGAGGAGGGATTGGGAAATGTCGAGATAAGCCTCGTCAATGGAGGCCACCTCAACCTGAGGAGTATAA
>JASEHH010000105.1 GCA_030017685.1 Thermodesulfobacteriota bacterium
CTGATAGGCTTTCACCTTCAGTTTCAGGGAAATGGGTTTTTCAGATAGGTTTGGGCTCTAATCAAGTTTTTCTCTTTTCTTTATACCATCTAATTATCTTTAGCAATTCTTCAATGTCAACATCTCCACATTTAGCACAAAGATAAAAGAGATGGAATGTTCTTCTCCCAATAGTTACAGCAACACCCTGCAATCCTTGCTGCTTCCCACACTTTAAACAACGTTCCAGATTTCCTCTCATATAACTCCATGACCGAACTCCTCTATCCATCCCCCTCCTGGTAAATGATAAAAAAACCATTCCTTTTGAAGAATGGAGTCTAAAATGCATCTCCTGACCATATACCCACCTAACGGGTTAAAGTTTTTTATTACTTATTCAGATACTTGTGGCGGAGGGTCCTCCGATCTTCCCTTCCAACTCTTTTATTTTGGCTTCAAGTTGAAAAATCCTCTCTTCAGTCCCTTTCTTATAACTCTCCATCTCCTTATCTTTAGAAGCCAATTGTTGATTCAGGTCCGCTTCCCTCTGTTCAAGGAGCTTCTTTAACGTTTGAAGATTCTCCTCCTTCTTTCCGAGTTCTTCGGTGATTTCTTTAACCTTCGATTCCAATTCTTTAATCTTTGAAGAACTCTCTTTCTTCAGTCGGGAGAGATCCTTTTTATTCTCCTCAACCACTTGATCTTTCCTTTGAAGGTCTGCCTTCAACCTTTCGATCTCCTTCCCTTTTCTCTCAATCTCTTCGGTTTGGCTCTTGACCTGTGATTCGAATCCTTTGATCTTCATATTCGATCCCCTTTTTAACCTTGCCATCTCTCGCTTCAGTTCAGCCACCTCATCCTTCTTTGCTGGTTTTTTTACTAATTTCTTCATCGTATTTCCCCCTTTCTTTTATCTCCCCCACCTTGCCTTGCCTTCCATCCCAAGTGGGAAGAGTTTGAGAGTTAGGATTTAAATTCTTCTCCTGTCCATATACCTCCCCTCTAGGTTAAAGATCATTAAGAAGAGAGTGCCTCAGTTTCGATAAGAGCTTACCAAATTTTGGCAAAGGTATCAACAAGGATTTAAGGATGGTTGTCTCTAAATTCTGGCACTACACATTAGGGGATATTAGTGGATGAAATGTTGCATAAAAAGGAAAAAATTGAAAAACAACATTTCAGGGAGGAATCACCAATAAGTTTATGGATTATGAAAGGCAATTCCTGGCTTTTATAAAAATAAAAACTTACCTGGAGAAAAGATCATAATTCCCTGGCACAGCTTAGGACACATGACCATGAACCGATAATATTTGACACTGTTTCAATGCTTATGATATAAATAATCAAAATCGAATAGGTGTTCAGGTGGCTTGAAGCCCCAAAAGGGAACCCCGTGAGAATCGGGGACGGCCACGCCGCTGTAATCGGGGACGAAACCTGCCAGTAACCACTGCTCTGAGCCCTGAGTCCTGAGCTTGTCGAAGGATCGAAGGGTCAGGGTGGGAAGGGGCAGGGATTAGGATGATCCGTAAGCCAGAAAACCTGCCTGAATGCACTTCACGATGGGTCTTCGGTGGAAGGCTGTGAAGGGTGATGTTGAAAAAAACCCGGTCTTTCTCCCGAAGATCGGGTTTTTTATTGATGTGGCCTTAATATGAACGGAACCTGGAACTTAAAACTCTTTGTATCCATCTCCCTGGGACTACACTTCTTCGTCCTTTCCCTTCTTTCCATCCTCTTGCCGGATTTTAAGATCACTCGACTTCCACCTCTAAACATTGAGGTCTCTCTTCTCCCTCTGGTGAAGGAGGAGAGGGAGCCATTAAGAAAAGTGGAAGACAAGTATAAAGTTCGGAGTAAAGAAGAGGAACCGTTAAGAATAGTTGAAAAAAAAGAGACGGAGATCAAGAGTGAACCGCCTGTGACAAGCCATGAAGAAAGGAAGGTACCTCAGGTTGAAAAGGTAGAGGTCACTCTCCCCAAAAAAGAACCTGAACCCATATCCTCTCCATCTGTTCAAAGTGAAGTGAGAGCCGTTTCCGTAAGCGAACCCAAACCATCTCCATTAGAATCTGAGAAGAGGGAAATAGAGAGTAAGAAAGAAGAAAGAGTCATTATAGCATCGCTTGGAAAACCCATTCCACAAGTCAGTCCCTCTGAAAAATCCCGGGTGGTGATGAAGGGCCCCTCCCTCTCCGATAGTGAAATCGTCTTTGCCCAACCCAGATATGCCGAAAACCCCAAACCCCTCTATCCTCGCGAGGCGAGAAAAAAGGGGTACGAAGGGGAGGTTCTTCTCAGGGTTGAAGTCTTATCCAACGGGCGGGTGGGAGAGATCGAGGTCAGGCGTTCTTCGGGTTATGAGGTTCTGGACCGTTCTGCCATTACAGCCGTGAAGCAGTGGAGATTTGTCCCTGCGAAAAAAGATGAAACCACGATTCCTGTATGGGTGAACATCCCCATCACATTTCAACTTCGATGATTGATTCGTCAATACATTTATTTTCCACCCCCACCCTCACCCTCCCCCATCGGAGGGGGAGGGGAAAGACAGTTTTTTCCCATCAAGGGAGAAAGAGAGGGGGATTTCTTTTTATTCTTTGCATGCTTATTCTTTTTGCCCCATCATTTTCATATTCGGCCACCTTAAAGTTAAAAGATGAGGTCGGAAGGGAAGTAACGTTTCCTTTTCCTCCGAAGCGGATTGTCTCCTTAGCGCCCAACATCACTGAAATCCTCTTCAGCCTCGGCCTTGATGAAGAGGTGGTGGGCGTCTCCATCCACTGCAACTACCCTGAGAAGGCGAAGTCCAGGGTCAGGGTCGGAAGTTATATCAGCATCGACTTTGAGAGGGTCATCTCCCTCATGCCTGATCTAATTATTGCAACCGGGGCTGGAAATCCAAGGGAGATGGTGGAGCGTCTGGAGAGATTGGGGTTTCCAACCTATGCGATCTTTCCAAAAAAATTTGACGATGTCCTCCAGAGCATTCGTCACCTCGGTCAGGTAGTGGCAAAGGAGAAAGAGGCTCTCTCGATCATCGAGTCGATGCAGAGACGGAAAGAGAGAGTGGTCGAACGGACTAAAAACCTTTCCTGTCCAAAAGTCTTTCTCCAGATCGGAGAGGCGCCCGTTGTGACGGTCGGAAAAGGAAGTTTTGGAGACGATCTTATCCGTCTATCAGGCGGAGAGAATATTGCAGGAAATGATAGAGAGATGTATCCCCGATTGGGAATGGAGGAGATTTTAAAGAGATCGCCGGAGGTGATTGTCATCAGCTCCATGAACCCGAAAGGGGATTATGAGAGGGTCTTTCGTGAATGGGAGCGATGGAAGATGATCCCTGCCGTGAAACAGGGTAGAATTCACCTCATCGATTCAGACCTGATCGATCGCCCCTCGCCCAGAATCATCAATGGACTGGAGGAGATGGCGAGGCTTCTTCATCCGGAACGGTTTAAGAAACCAATGCAAAATTAGCCACGCTACAGCGTGGCAAAATTAGAATTTCGAAAAATTAAAATGCTAATTGTGATGGTTTCGTAAAAAGTCTGAAAAGCCCATTATCAGTCATTCCTGCGCAAGCAGGAATCCAGTATTTTCAAGTAGTTAGAATTATCTGGATTCCCGTTTTCACGGGAATGACGACTTTTTATGATTCCATCAATTGTTAATTTTGCAATTTACAATGGAACTTAAATGAAGATCCTTACCCTTAAAAAGGTTGTCACCGTTTCTCTTTTTCTCACCTTTCTTCTGGTATTGGTTATTCTGTTCTCGGTGATGGTGGGGAGTGTAAGGGTTGATCCCGTCCGTTCCATTTCCATCCTCCTTCAGTCCCTTTTGGGTTTAACAGGGGCTGAGACCGAGATGGAACGGACGATCATTCTTTCCCTCCGGTTTCCCAGGGCTTTACTGGCAGGGCTGGTCGGAGCAGGGCTTTCTGTCTCAGGCGTCATCTTCCAGGCCCTTCTGAGAAATCCCCTGGCTGACCCCTATATCCTTGGCGTCTCCAGCGGCTCAGCAGTCGGAGCGATCATTGCGATTTTTCTGGGGTTGAGCACTCTATCGTTTGGCCTCCCACTTGCCTCGTTTGCAGGCGCACTCATCACCATTGCCCTGGTCTTTTATTTCGGAAAACAGGAGGGCAAGATTCATCCCAATATCCTGCTTCTTGCCGGGGTCATCACAGGATCGTTTCTTTCTGCCATCATCATGTTCTTTCTTTCCATCTCCCAGAAGGAGGAGCTCCATACCATTATCTTCTGGTTGATGGGAGACTTCAGCTTTGCAAATCCCCGGGCGATCGGCATCGTCCTTCCCTATATTGTGGCAGGCTTTTTCATTCTCTACTATCAGTCCCGCCACTTAAACCTGATCCTTTCGGGCGAGGACAGCGCCCTGCAATTGGGCGTGAATGTGGAGCGACTGAAGATCATCTCTTATCTCTCCGCTTCGCTGATCACCGCGGCCTCTGTCTCCCTGTGCGGCCTGATCGGTTTCGTGGGCCTGATCATTCCTCATTCGGTTCGACTCCTCTTTGGGCCTGATCACCGGCTCCTCCTTCCCGCTTCAGCCCTGATCGGCGCCTCCTTTCTCATAGCCTCGGACACCCTTGCCAGAACGCTTCTGGCGCCGGTCGAACTCCCCGTCGGTGTGATCACTGCGGCATTTGGCGGTCCCTTCTTCATCTACCTCCTGAGGAAGAGAAAGGTGGTCAAAACGCTATGATCGATCTTCGTTCGGTCTCTTTTCGCTATCGCCAGGACTGGGTCCTTCAGGACATCTCTTTCGGGATCGAAAGAGGCGAATTCATCGGTGTAATCGGTCCCAATGGTTCCGGGAAAAGCACGCTTCTTAAAATCCTCTGCCGCCTCCTCTCCCCTCAAAAAGGAGAAGTCCTCCTGGATCTCACTTCCTTAAGGGAGATGAACCAGAGGGATATTGCGAGGAGGATGGCTGTGGTGCCCCAGGAAGCCTATTCCCTCTTTCCCTTCCGTGTGATAGAGATGGTTCTGATGGGGAGATCGCCTTACCTTGGCCATCTCATGTTCGAAGGGGCCAGGGACCTCGAGATCGCAAAGAAGGCGATGGATTGGACAGAGACCTTTTCGATCAGTGAAAGATTTGTCGATGAACTTTCTGGCGGAGAGCGCAAGAGGGTCTTTATTGCGAGGGCATTGGCGCAGGAGCCTGAAGTTATTTTGCTGGACGAACCCACAGCAAATTTGGACATCCATCATCAGGTCGATTTTCTCGATCTCATCCTTAACCTTAACCGGGAAAAGGGACTGACCATCCTCATGGCCTCACACGATCTGAACATCGCCTCCGAATATTGTGACCGGCTCATCCTTCTCAGGGGAGGAAGGATTTATAAGATAGGACCTCCCCGTGAGGTCATCACACGGGAGAATATTGAAGAGGTCTACGGTTGCAGGGTGTGGGTTGATGAGAATCCAGTTTCAGGGATGCCCCGGATTAGCCTTTTAAGAAAGGGGGGTTGATTAAATGCTCTGGAGGGAGATCGAGGCAGCGAAGGCGAAAGTGGATCAAGCGATCTTTAGGACTCCCATGATCGTTTCGGATGCCCTTTCCCATCTCACCGGCAAAGAGGTCTATCTCAAACTTGAAAACCTCCAGAAAACCGGCTCTTTCAAAATCAGGGGGGCTTACCATAAACTGTCCCGATTGAATCCTTCGATGAGAAAAGGGGGCGTCATCGCCGCCTCTGCTGGAAATCATGCCCAGGGTGTGGCTTTGGCCTCTTCCCTTCTGGGGATTCGGTCCACCATGGTCATGCCCCAGGGAGCCTCTCTGGCAAAACAGATGGCGACCCGGTCCTATGGCGGAGAGGTCATTCTCTACGGCCAGGATGTGGATGAAGCCCTCCGATACGCCAAAGGATTGGCCGGAAAGGAAAAGGCTTTTATCCATCCCTATGATGATGAAGAGGTCATCGCCGGCCAGGGAACCCTCGGCCTTGAAATTTTAGAAGAGGTTCCGGATGTGGAAGGGATCATCGTGCCTGTTGGCGGAGGAGGGTTGATCTCAGGGATCGCTACGATTGTAAAAAAGAGAAGACCCAGGGTAAAAATCATCGGTGTCCAGTCCAGCCATGTCCCATCGGCCCTTGCTTCCTTGAGAAAAAAAAGGATTGTAGAAGTTGAGGCGGAGCCCACACTTGCAGATGGAATTGCTGTCCGGAGGGTGGGAGAGATTACCTTTCCCATCATTCAAAAGAGCGTGGATGAAATCGTCACGGTTGAGGAGGATGAAATTGCCTCAGCCATCCTTCTGTTGATGGAGAGAAAGCGGATTGTGGCGGAAGGGGCGGGGGCCACGCCAGTGGCAGCTTTATTATCGAAACAGGTAAAGATTAAACCCGGGAAACTCGTTCTGGTCATCAGCGGCGGGAACATCGATGTCCACCTCCTTGACCGGATCATTGAGAAAGGATTGACACAGACCGGAAGGATGGCTCGCTTTGAAGTGCTTCTGAGAGATGTACCGGGATCTCTCACAAAACTGACCGGCCTTGTTGCCCAACATCAGGCCAATATTCTTCACATCGTTCATGAGCGGGCGGCCCTTGACATCCCCATCGGGTTCTCAAAGGTGATCCTGATCCTTGAGACCCGTGGCCCGGACCATATCCGGGAGATTAAAAAAGGAGTGAAAGAAAAAGGCTACGTTCTTCAGAAGCTTGGTTAAGGGGTAAAAAGGCCGAGAAGGAATCTTGACATAAATCTGAATATCTGATAATCTGAAAAGCAGAGGTAATGTACGATGAGGATTGAGACGACGAAAATCGGCAGACGTGGGGTTGTGGTGATTCCGGCAGGCCTCCGCCGCAAATACGGGCTCGAAGAAGGGTCCCTGGTGGTTGCAGAAGCTCGGGAGGAAGGTGTCCTCCTACGACCGGCGGTGACTTTGCCTTTGGAAAGATATACCCCTGAAAGAAAGGCCGAATTCCTCTTAAATAATGCCGTTACTTCCGAAGACTATGCATGGGCCCTTAAAGAGGTTAAGAAACTGGGGATCGATCCTAAAACCATTTCTCATGAGAAACCAAGACGTCCATGACCGTTGACCGTATATTTCTTGATGCGAACATCTTATTCTCGGTGGCTTACGGAAGTTCGGGCTTGAATCGTTTATGGGAGCTAACTCGCCAAAAGCGATGCATGCTATTTGCTTCTCATTTTGTGGTCGAGGAGGCAAATCGCAACCTCTCTCATCCCGAGCAGACCAAAAGGCTGGAGGATTACTTGTCCGAGGTGCGCATCGTACCTGAAGTGGATCTCACTCTCCCCTGTCCGATTGAATTGCCGGAGAAAGATCGGCCTGTGCTCATGGCTGCTATTTCGGTTCAAGCCAATTATTTGTTGACAGGCGACGCAACCCATTTTGGAAAATACTTTGGACAAATTGTGAATGGGGTGAAGATCTGTCAGCCGCGAGATTATCTCGCCCAATCTCTACGAAAGAGAAAATAAGCAAATAGAATTCGGTGTCAGGAAACGGAAATAAGCGTCAACCCGTAATAGGGGGGAACAAAAGGTTTTTTGACAGACAAATGCAGAAATGTGATATAATCAGATCAAAATTGGTTTGGAGGTAATTGATGAAAGCTTATGAATATTATGGCGAGATTCTGCCGGATGGCCATCTATCAATACCTGAAGATTTAAAAGAGAAACTCAAAACGGATTCTAAAATAAGAGTCATGCTTTTGCTGGACGAGGATGAAAAGGCATGGGATAAATTAGCGATGTCCCAATTTTTAAAGGGATACTCAGAAAAAGACGCCATTTATGACAACCTATAACTTTGGGGATGTTGTCTTTATCAGATTTCCACATACGGATCTGCTGGGAGTATCAAAGAGGCCGAATGAGTGTAGGATGGTATTAGAAAACGGGTAAGAAAGGATAAGGAATGGCTGAAGCAGAACATACGTTGGCGGTTTTTATCGATTTTGAGAACCTTGCCCTCGGTTTTAGAGGCAAGAAGGATAAACGCTTCGATATTCAGAAAGTCCTCGAACGGCTGGTCGAAAAAGGGAAGATCATCGTGAAAAAGGCCTATGCCGATTGGGTTGATTATGCGGAATATAAAAGGCCCCTCCACGAAGCGGCCATCGAACTGATCGAGATTCCGAAGCGTTCCTTGAGCGGAAAGAATTCAGCGGACATCCGCCTCTGCGTAGATGCCATCGACCTCTGTTATTCGAAGGAACATATCGATACCTTTGTCATTGTCTCCGGCGACAGCGATTTCTCGCCTCTGGTCTCCAAACTGAAGGAGAATGGGAAGCGGGCGATTGGCCTGGGGATGAAGGAGTCAAGCTCCAATCTCCTGATCAATAACTGCGATGAATTCATCTACTATGAAGATTTGGAACGGCCCATCGGGACCCCTCCCAAGATTGAGCAGGATCTGCCCGAGAAAAAGAGAGAGGCCTTTCAGCTCCTGGTGGATTCTGTGGTCGCCCTGGTCCGTGAGAATAAGGAAGTCCTGTGGTCCTCCATGGTGAAAGAGACGATCAAACGAAAGAAACCCTCCTTCAATGAATCCTACCACGGCTACCGGACCTTCAGTGATCTCCTCGAGGATGCAGAAAAGGAAGGGATTATCCGGCTCCGAACCGATGCCCGAAGCGGGACCTATGTGGTCGTTGGTTTTGGGAAGGAGCAGAGAAAGGGGCTGCCGGAGGAATTGAAGGAGGTGAAGCCTCTGAAGGAACGGAAGATCACCAAACCACGCTGGCGTCCCAGGGCAAGGAAGCCAAAGCCCCAGACTACGCAAGCAACGCCTGAAACAACTCAAGCTATTGCCGATGCCCCCAGTGTCCAGGAGACAGAACCAATCGTATAAATCCCCCTCCCCCCCTTGCCGACGCGCCACAGCCTGCCTTCGCCGAAACGCTTCGTGCAGGCAGGCCACTTTGGCGACGGCGTGGGAATTGAGGGGATTTCGATTTTTTATTCCCATCCTCTTATTTTTCATTCTCAGCCCGTTTCCTCAGTTTTCCTTTGCCTTTCGCAATCTCGGCGTACCGGTTAAAGAAGGGATTTCCTGGGGGAGTTATGCCGGTCCGGGAAAAACCGGCAGGACAGATACGATCTACATCGTCCTCGGCCGGTATAAGGAATCCGTCTCCCTGTTAGCTGTCCATCCCGATACCGGCGAGATCCGCCAATTCAATGGCCCCCTTCCCGATGAGATGGGTTCCTGGGGATTTGCGGTGGATCAGGAGAACCGGATCTATCTCGGAAGTTACTATCATGCCCATCTCCTCCGTTTCGATCCCAGGACCGGGACGTGGGAGGATCTGGGACGACCCGCAGGAGAGAGCGAGTCCTTTATCTGCGCTCTCACCACAGCGCCGGATGGAAAGATCTGGGGCGGGACATTTCCCTCTGCCAAACTCTTCTCTTTCGATCCGAAGACGGGTGAGACGAAGAATTTTGGCCGGATGGATGAAAAACAGTTCTACTGTTATCCGACTGCGGGGGGCGATGGGTTGATCTATTGTGCGATCCGGTTTGAGAAGACGGACATCGTTGTCTTTGACCCGGTAAAAGAGACCAGGACTTCTCTCATCCCATTAGAGGAGCGAAGATCGGGCTGGCTCAGCCTGACGAGAGGGGAGGATGGAAAGGTTTATGCAAAGTTTCCATCGGGCAAATGGTTTCGTATCGAAGATGGAAAGAATCTCCTTGAGGTTCCGGAGTCGGAGATCCCATTTCCGAAAAGAGGCCTTCCGGATGGACGGCAGTTTTATATTGTGGATCCTCATCTTCTCAAAATCCAGAACCCGGCCACGAAAGAGGAGAAGGAGATTCCCCTCAGGCATGAGGCTTCCGGGGCTTTTCTCTTTGTTGTGGGTTTAGGCCCGGATGGCCGGATCTACGGAAGCAGTATGCTTCCCCTGAGGCTTTTTGTTTATGATCCAATAGATCAATCTCTCACCAATCTGGGGAAGGCCGCCCATGCCGGAGGACAGATCTATTCGATGGAATCTTACGATGGCAAACTTTACCTCTGCTCTTATCCGGCTGCCCGGCTTTCAGTCTATGATCCGAAGAAGCCCTTAAAATTCGGTGATGGAGAAGATGCCAATCCAAGAGACCTGGGCCCCATGGGTGAAGGCCAGGACCGGCCGAGGGCAATGATTGCAGGCCCTCACGGAAAGCTCTATGTCGGAAGTTATCCTGATTATGGCCTTCATGGCGGTGCGATCAGCGTCTATGATCTGAAGAAGAAGGAGCGGAGGGTCTATCGCCATATTATTCCGAATCAGAGCCTCGCCTCATTAGCCTACCTCGAAAAATTTGATCTTATTGCCGGAGGAAGTTCGGTTCGGGGCGGTGGCGGGACACGGGCCATCGAAAAAGAGGCGAAACTCATTCTCTGGGATCCCAAAGAGGAAAAGAAGGTCTTCGAGATCGTCCCTGTCCCAGATGCACGGACGATTCTTTCCCTTGCCGCCACTCCCGGTGGTCTGGTTTATGGAATCACAGACAATGAGAAGGTATTCATCTTCGATCAGGAAAAGAGGGAGGTGAGAAAGGTTTTTGATCTTGGATTGAAAAGGCCGGTGGAGATATCTCTTCAGATGGGGCCTGATGGATTACTTTATGGGCTTACCCAGGAGGAGATCTTTTTCATCGAACCCGGGAAAGACCAGGTCCTCCCGATGGCAAAACCTCCTGTGCCGATCACCTCAGGCATGGCTATTTCGGGCAGAAAGATTTATTTTGGCTCGCATGCATTTCTCTATGAGTTTGAGATCCCTTCCAATCCTTAACTACCCTGAATGGAATTTTTAAA